>CANRXN010000011.1 GCA_947643945.1 uncultured Clostridium sp. | reverse complement strand
GATTGGTGCAATATGGGCATATTTAGGTGCTTTGAAACCAAGCTCATGGAATAACTGTAAATGTAAAGGAATAGAAGATAACCATTCATCTCCACGGATAACATGTGTGGTTCTCATTAAATGGTCGTCAACTGCGTGTGCAAAGTGATAGGTTGGCAAGCCATCTGCTTTAATAATGACAATGTCTTGATCATTTTCTGGAAAATCCACATTCCCTTTAATGACATCGTGGTGTTTTATCTTTCTATCTTCTCTTCCGAGGAGATTTGAAACGAATAATGTAATTGTCACCATTTTTAATTTTTTCTGCCATTTCTTCTACTGTATGATTTCTACATTTTGCCCATACGCCATAATAGCCAGGTCTTATTTTAGCAACTTCTTGCTTGTTTCTTATTTCTTCTACTTCTTCTGGTGTGCAAAAACATGGATAGGCCTTTCCTTGCTCTATCAAGTATTTGGCATAGGCTTGGTAGATTTCTTTTCTTAAGGATTGCTTATATGGCCCATAGTTTCCTTTTTCTTCATTTTCGTTTGTCATTCCTTCGTCTGGTTCTATTATAAAATCCTTTAAGGCATTTACAATTCCGCTAATTCCGTTTTCTACCTCTCTTTTTTGGTCGGTGTCTTCAATTCTTAAGAAAAATACACCTTCTGTTTGCTTGGTTAGTTTTTTGGCAATTAAGGATTGATACAATCCTCCAATATGTACAAACCCGTGTTGGGCTTGGAGCAAATCTGGTTACGATTGCTCCTTCTTTTAAGTTTCTTTCAGCATATTTTTCTTCATAATAGGATATTTCCTTTGCATTTGGAAATATTAAATGGGCTAAATCTTTGTAATCCATCTTTCTACACCTCCATTATAATTGGAATAATCATTGGGTTTCTTTTGGTCTTCATAAAAATATAATCTCTTAAATTTTCTCTTGTTGTTGACTTAATGGTTGCCCAATCTGTAATTCCTCTTTCTTCACATTTTTTAATTTCATGCCTTACTACAGATTTTACGTCATCCATTAAGTTTTCAGATTCTCTTACATAGACAAATCCTCTTGAAATAACATCTGGACCTGCAACTACTTCTCCCGTTGAAGAATCCATGGTTAAAACGATTACAATTAGTCCATCTTGTGATAAATGTTGTCTATCTCTTAGAACAATACTTCCTACATCACCAACGCCTAAGCCATCTACTAATACTCTACCACTTGGAACAGAAGTTGTTAGCTCGGCTTGCTCATTATTAATTTCTAACACTCTACCATTTGACATCATTATGATGTTATCTTTGTCAATTCCCATGCTTTGAGCGGTTTCGCTATGGGCAATTAATTGCCTGTATTCTCCATGCACTGGTATGAAATATTTTGGTCTTGCTAGTGCTAAAATTAGTTTTTGCTCTTCTTGGCAAGCATGACCTGAGACATGTATCGTTTCCAATGAACTATATACCACTTCTGCACCAATTTGCATTAAGTCGTCAATTACTTTAGATACAAATTTTTCGTTTCCAGGTATTGGTGTTGCTGAAATGATTACTAAATCGTTTTGTGTTATTTTTACCTTTCTATGGTCTCCTGCTGCCATTCTAGTTAAGGCTGACATTGGCTCTCCTTGGCTTCCTGTGGTTATAATTACTAATTGCTCATCAGTATAACTATTTATCATGTCAATGTCAATAAAAATGTTGTCTGGACATTCGATATATCCCAACTCTTTTGCGGTTTCTATCATGTTTATCATGCTTCTACCACATACAGCAATTTTTCGATTATATTTTATGGCTGAGTTTACAATTTGTTGTACTCTGTGCACATTAGAAGCAAATGTTGCTACTACAATTCTTTTGGTACAATGTAAAAATAGTTTATCAAAAACTTCTCCAATGGAGCTTTCAGACATAGTAAAACCTTTTCTTTCTGCATTTGTACTATCAGCCATTAAGGCTAATATTCCTTGGTTTCCAAGTTCTGCAATTCTTCCAAAGTCCATAATTTTTCCATCAATTGGTGTGTAGTCTACTTTAAAGTCTCCCGTGTGTAATATCGTTCCTGCTGGTGTTGTGATAGCTAACATTACAGAGTCTGGAATACTATGTGAACTTCTAATAAATTCTACTTTGAAGTTTCTTCCTAATTCAATGGTTTGTCCTTGCATTACTTCAGTTAATTTTGTACTTCTTAATAGTTTGTGTTCTTCTAATTTGTTTCTAATTAGACCACAGGCAAGTCTTGGTGCATAAATTGGTATGTTTATTTTCTTTAATAAATATGGCACACTTCCTATGTGGTCTTCGTGCCCATGGGTTATTACTAGTCCTTTTATTTTGTCTACGTTTTTTTCTAAGTACGTAATGTCTGGTATGACTAAGTCGATTCCTAGCATGTCATCCTCTGGGAAGGATAACCCACAGTCTACTACAATAATCTCATTTTCATATTCAAAAACTGTGATGTTTTTTCCTACCTCGTGCAAACCTCCTAATGGTATGATTTTTAGTTTTCCTGCTTTGAATATACTGTTACTAGTTTGATTTATTCGATTGGTTCTGGTTGTTCTAGGTGTTCTACTAGTTGTTGTTCTTGTCCTTGTTCTCGTTCTGGTTGTCAATTTTGAAGCATTTTCCACATTCTCTTCTTTCTTAGTGGAAACTTCACTTTCTTTTTTGGTTCTTTCTACCTTGTTTTTGTGATAAGGTCTTGTTTGCTTGGTTGTTCTTCTTGTTGTTCTTGTAGACCTTCCTTCTTGTGTTGTTTTCATTGTTCTAGCTTCTTTGCTTGTTCTGGTTGTTCTTTCCCTTTTTTCGTAATTTCTCTTTGGCGTATTTGCTGTTTTTTCTTCTGCCATTGTTTTTTTACCTCTTTTCTTTTTTGTTTTTGATTTTATTAAAAATAAGAAACATAAATATTTTTTTCGTATGTAATTAAGACAAAGTTTAAGTCCCCTATGGTATTCTTGTTTTTTACACATAGGTTTTTAACTTTTATAAATCCGCTCATTTTTATTATTTACTTTATTTTCTCTTTTAATACTTTTTTACTTAACTAATAAAATCTCATTTTTTAGCAATTTTGTTATTTTTTGCTAATCACCTGGGTTATATTATACTATATTTTTTTATAAAAGTCAAACAAAAGAGCAAGTCTAAAATTCCTATGTAAATATAAAAAGAACCTATCTTTTTTCGATAAGTTCTTTACTTTATTTTAACGATTTTCTCCTCTACCTTCTGGAAGCGCATCTTCATAATCAAATACAATTCTAATTCTTGTAATGGCTCTAATTGCTCTTACGAATTTACTTTGTTTAATTCTTTCCCATAAGCTTGGTTTTGCTTCAAAAGTAGTTTCTTCTACATATTGTTGTTCTTGTGTTTCTGTTGTTGCTCCTGTAGTAGTTGTTGTTGCTACTGTTTGTATTGTATTTTCAGTTTCTTCTACTGTGTTTTCGATATTTTGCATTTCTTCGATTGGTGTTGGGATTGATTTTAGAGCATCTGCTATTTCAATTCCAATGTAACTTAATGCTTTTGATCTATCTTCTATTCTTTCCATATCAATTTCAATATGTAAGTTTGTTTCTAAGTTATTAATTCTTGCATTTAACAATTTAACAGCATCTTGATAGTCTTCCTCTTCTGCATCTTTTGCTTTTCCTACTATGGTTAATGCTTCTATCATATCTTCTGTAAATGTAGTTTCTGCTTTTTTTACTTTTTCTTTCCAATCTTTTTCTCTTGTTTCTACTTCTGCTACTTCTAGTAATTCTTTTAAAGTTGAAGCTTGTCCTATATTTTGCTCTCTTTGACGAATTAATTCTTCAATTTTTTTTGTATTTTCTTCGAATTGATTGGTTGCAAATTCTACTAATCCATAAGCTGCTTTATATACGCTTGCTGGAAAATTCTTTTTCTTTGGATATTCTATTAAATAAGTTTTTATTGATTCAATTAAATCTTTAAAATAAGAATCGTCTTCTAATTGAACAATTTGCTTCTTACTTTTTGGATTAATTAATTTTTGTATTTTATCTATATTGGATAATATTTTTTCTTCTGTGATAACCATTCTCACATTTACTATGCCTGATTTTGACATTGCAAAAGTACCTCCTTTTATCTTACGCGTGCTTGCTTTTTATCTATTTCTTTTTTTATTATACATTAACTTTCAAAAAACTACAAGTACTTTTTTGTATTTTTTTTTTAATTTTTTGTTACATAAATATTACAAAAATATTACAGATTTCTTTTGTGTTCGACTTATCTTTCACCTATTTTCCCTAATCTTATGTGGTTTTTAGTCGATTACTGTTTTTATTTCTTCAAATCTTTTAATTTTTTGCGTTGTTGTTTTAATTAGTTCTTTGTCTGTTATCGAAATTTCTCTTATATATTTATAGGCTGGCATGGTTTTGTTGATTTTTTTGACTTCTTGCCAAATTACTTGTTTTAAAGCTTCTTCTTCCAAAATTCCAAAGTTTTCTTTTGCTGTTTCTTTATCATAAACTATTTTGGCACAAATTTTGTAATCCCCATCTTCTTCTGGTTTTCCGTAGACAAAGCTTTCCTTTATTCCTTCTATTTTGTTAATTAACGTTTCTAATTCTTCTGGATAAATGTTTTTTCCATTTTTTAATACAATGACAAATTTCTTTCTTCCAGAAATAAAGATATAACCGTCTTTATCAATTCTTGCTAAGTCTCCTGTATGTAACCATCCTTCTTTGTCAATTGTTTCTTTGGTTGCTTCTTCATTATCATAATACCCCATCATGATAGATGGTCCTTTGGCTACTAATTCACCAATTCCCTCTTCATTTGGTTCTACAATTTTAACTTCTAAACTTGGAAATGCTTTTCCAATAGAGCCTAATCTTCTATATTTGTCGTCCTCTGCTGCAATTACTGGCGAACTTTCGGTTAGACCATACCCTTGATACATGGCAACTCCTAATTCGTTAAAACCTTTTTCTGCTTCTGGATCTAGCGCAGCTCCGCCAGATACAAATAGGCGTAGTCTTCCCCCTAAATTGTCATGAATTTCTTTAAATAATTTTCTTCTTATATCAATTCCAATTTTTAATAAAAATTGGCTGATTTTAATTCCTTTTTTTACGGTTTCTAGTTTTCCTTTTTTCTCAATGTTCTTCATAACTCTTTTGTACATACTCTCAAAAAGAATTGGAACTGACACCATAGCTGTTACTCTATATTCTTTGATGTTATCAGCAATGTGCCTAATTCCTTCACAAAAAGCAATGCTTGAGCCTTTTGAAACAGGATAAATAAAACCAGTGGTACATTCAAAGGTATGGTGTAATGGTAAAAAGGATAGAAACACGTCATTTTCATCAACTTTAATAGTAGATGCTATGTCAAATAAATTGGCACATAAATTTTTATGGGATAACATGACTGCTTTTGACATAGCTGTTGTTCCTGAGGTAAATAGCATGACTCCCATTTCTTCAGAATTGATCTTGGCATCTATAAATTCTCGATTTCCAGCTTCCATTAATTCTTTTCCTTTTTTTATCAACTCTTTTTGTGCATAAATTCCGTCTGTTTGTTCTTCTAAATCCATAGAAATAAAGAATTTAATGTTAGTATTATTTTTTTCTTTGATTTCATTCATAATGTTGTTATATTTATTAGAATAGAAAATTGCTTCTACACCTGAACGTAAAATTAGATTTTCTATTTCATTATCTGGTAAAGCTTTATCTAACGGAACAATTACTCCTGTCCCCGCAACCGTCGCAAAATAAGCCATTCCCCATTCATATCTATTTTCTGAAATTACAGCAATTCTTTTGTCTTTCAATCCCATGGAAATTAGCGCTGTTCCTAGGTTGTTGATTTCTTCTCTAAATTGCTTGTGTGTAATTTCTCTAAATATTCCCTCTTCTTCTGTTTTAAATATATAGGCTGGTCTGTTACCATATATCTTTCCTGATTTTTCAAGCATTTCTTTTAAATTATCATATTTTGGCATTTTGTGAATTGGTTTCCTCATTTTACCTTCAACCCTTCTATTACTGTATTTTCAAACTCTTTAAATAATTTCATTGTGTCTATTGTTTCTTCTTTTCTTGTTTTATATACTAAACTAGAGCATATTAAAGCATAAATCTCAGAGGCAATCGCCTGCGGATTTCCCTTTTTAATTTGTCCAGCATCCATTCCTTCTTTTACTATATTTTCAATTTGTCCGATATATTCTAAAATGTGTTTTCTACATTTTTGATGCCTTGCTTCATTGCCCCAAAATTGACTTAGTAAAATAGTAATTAAGTCTTCATATTTTACAACTATTTTTATTTGGATTAAGACAATGGCTTTGATTTTGTCAATATAATTAGAAAATTTGGCTGTTTTTATATCAATACTATTTTGTAAAAGCTTGATTCCTTCTTCTACTAAAAAATTGAAAATCTCCTCTTTGCTGGAAAAGTGATAATATAAAGTACCTTTGGCTACCCCTACGGTTGCTGTTATTTCTTCAATACTTGTTCCGGTCATATCCTTTTTCTGCAAATAGTTTCATTGATGTTTCAAATATTTTTCTTTTGGTTTTGTTCATATTTTTAACATCCTTCCTTTTTTCTCTTTTTTACCGATTTTATTATATAAGCTTTTGCTTTTTTTTGCAATAGCTTTTTTGATGTTTTTTGGGACGGGGGCAAAAAACATCGCTCTCAAAAATCATTTTTTTCGCAAATTTCTCTTTACTTTTTTCCTTAACTAATATAAAATAGTTTTAAATTGGATACACTATAAAAGAAAAAAATTTGGAGGAAACAAATGAAAAACAAAAACGAATTAAATTACAAAGACCTAAAAATGACATGTAATGAAAATCTATTCAAATTTGAAACCACCGAAGAATTAGAACCAATCCAAGAAGGAATTGGACAAGACCGTGGTATCAAAGCCTTAGAATTTGGGTTACAAGTAGATGTTAAAGGATATAACCTATATTTGGAAGGGCCAAGTGGTGTTGGTAAAACTATGTACACCAAAAACTATTTACAAAAAATTGCACCGAAAAAAAAGACACCTGCTGATTGGTGTTATATCTATAATTTTGATAACCCAAATGAACCAATTGCTGTTGAACTTCCTGCTGGAAAAGGGAAAGAATTTAAAGACGCAATGGACGGTTTTATTAAAGAAATTCGAAAAGATATCAAAAAAACTTTTAATAATGACGATTTTGAAAAAGAAAAAGCATTGATTAAACAAGAATTTGAAGTAAAACGTTCTTCTTTATTAGAAAAACTAAATCAAGATGCTTCTAAATATAATTTTCAAGTAAAAGCTGCACAAAATGGTATCTATATGATGCCAGTTGTAGATGGTAAAGCCATCGAAGAAGAAGAATTTGAAAAATTGGATAGCACAGTAAAACAAGTATATGAGCAAAACTCTGCTTTTGTACAAGAACAAATTATGGAGGCTATTGGTCAAATCAAAGAAATTGAGCGTCAAGCAGATAAAAAAATCGCAGAATGGCAATCTAATGTAGCTTTGCTTACAGTTAATGTTCACATTAACTACTTAAAATCGCAATATAAAAGAAATAAAAAAATCAATAAATTTTTAAATGATATTAAACAAGACATTTTAAAAAACATCCCAGTATTTTTAGAAGATGATGCCAACAAACAACCTGCTACAGCACCGCAGGCACCTAACATGAAAAAACCAGACCCATGTTTAAATTACCGCGTCAATTTGTTTATTGATAACGCTAATTTAGAAGGTGCCCCTGTTGTTATGGATTCTAATTACTCTTACCATAATATTTTTGGTTCTTTAGAATATGAAAATTACTACGGCGCTTTAAAAACAGACCACACCATGTTAAAACCTCGGACTTATGCAACGAGCAAATGGGGGTTATATCATTTTCCAAGCCAAAGATTTATTAGCTAATGGTATTTGTTATGAAGCTTTGAAAAAGGCACTAAGGGTAAAGGAATTAAGTATTGAAAATGCTGCTGAACAACGTTCTTCTATGGCACTTATTTCTTTAAAACCAGAGCCAATTCCTTTAAATTTAAAAGTTATTTTAATTGGAAACGCTAGTATTTATCAAACACTTTTAGCTATGGATAGCGACTTTAAAAAGTTATTTAAAATAAAAGTAGAGTTTGAAGACGATGCTTTAATTAATAACGAAAATTTACAAAAGCTTTCTCAAATTGTTCATGGATTTTGTCAACATGAAGATTTACCACATCTTGACCGCTCTGGTATGGCTCGTTTGGTAGAATATGCTTCCAAATTAGCAGGAAGTCACAGCAAGGTTTCTACTCGCTTTGATAGTCTAACACAAGTGGTTGGTGAAGCTGCTACTTGGGCAAAAATAGCAAAATCCAAGACGGTTACTGCTAAGTTTATTGATAAGGCATTGGAAGAACGAATTGAACGTGTTAAAAAATATGATAGCAAATATTTAGAAATGATAAAACAAAATTCTCTTTTAATTAATACTTCTGGCTTTGAAGTCGGTGAATTAAATGGGTTAACCGTTATGACGATTGGTGATTATACTTTTGGAAAACCAGCTAAAATTACAGTTAATACTTATACTGGAAAAAATGGAATTATCAACATCGAAAGAGAAGTTGAAATTTCTGGACCTTCTCATTCAAAAGGTGTATTGATTTTAACTCGGATACTTAGGTGAAATGTTTGCCCAAGATATTCCTTTGTGTTTAACAGCAAGTATTTGTTTTGAGCAATTATACAATGGCGTGGATGGGGATAGTGCTTCTAGCACCGAGCTATATGGTTTGTTATCTAGTTTGTCTGGTATTCCTATTAACCAATCAATTGCTGTTACTCGGTTCTGTTAATCAAAAAGGTCAAATTCAACCAATTGGTGGCGTAAATGAAAAGATTGAAGGCTTTTTCCAAATTTGTAAAATGAGGGGCTTAGATGGCTCTCACGGCGTTATGATACCAGTACAAAATGTGGATAATTTACAGTTGTCTGGCGAAATTATTGAAGCTGTTAAGAATAAGTTGTTCCATGTTTATTCGATTTCTACCATTGAGGAAGGAATTGAAGTTTTAACTGGTGTTCCAGCAGGTCGAAAAGACAAAAATGGTCACTTCCCTGCAGGTACAATTAATTATTTGGTTTATGAGAAGTTAAAAAAATATGCTGAAATAAGCGAAAAGAGGGATTAGTCCCTCCTTTCTTTTTATTAAAAGACATTTTGTAAATTAAAATCATACTTATCCTCAATATGCTTTAAAACAAAAACACTTTTATCCAACTCACTTGTTGCCTCTTCATACTCCTCTGTTTCAAGATAACTCTTAATCGCAACAAACTCTGTTTCCACCTTTTCTAGCTCGTCATGTTCAATATAATATGCTAATTTATCATGTTTTTGTTGCCAATTTTGATAAATTGCTTCCATTTGCTCTTGTATGGCTTGTTTTTCCGTATTATTTTGTGTTATCTCTTCTCTTAAATCTGTAAGTCCATTTGACAATTCTAAAACCGCTTCTGTTGTATAATTTCCAGTTGTTCTATCGCCAAAAATGATAGCAATAATAATAACAATACAAATAATCGTTTCTTTTAACATCTTTAAACTCCTATTCTTTCTAATTATTTTAAGGAGTGCCCTATCCCCAAAACAGGGATTTTAAGGAACGTCCCCCTAATCCCTCTTTTTATTTTTAGCCTGACAAAAAAATTGTCCTTTACCATCTATTGTTACAACTAAGGCCTCTTCTGGCTTCATTTTAAATTTTTCTACTTGTTTTTTTAGCCAAGCATAATTTTTCCCTAATGCTTGCAAATTTTTATACATTATTTTTCCATCTATTACTAAGTCATAAGGAATTCCTTCATATTCTGGTTGAATTTGAAAATCTTCTGGAATGGTATTTCTTTTTTCTGGTTTTTGAATAACAGTTACTTGACCACTTGTTTCTAATATGGCATATTCTACATCTCCAAGATTTACCACATTGTTTCCTCTTAGTCTTTCTTCTAATTCATTGATTGTAAATCTTTCTTTTCTTAGTGCTTCTTCATTAATTTTTCCTCGATAAATTAAGATGCTTGGCTTTCCACAGATTACTTCTCTTGCTTTCAAACTTTTCATATTGATAACAGAAATAATTAAATGCATCACTAGCAAACCTAATATTGGAATAATACCATTTGAGATTGGAATTCCTATTTCTGTCATGGGAATAGATGCCAGGTCTGCTATCATGATAGATATTGCTAATTCAAATGGTTGCAACTGACCAATTTCTCTTTTTCCCATTAGCCTCATTACAATTAAAACTATTGTGTAAAGTATAATGGCTCTAAAAAATGTAATTAACATGAAAACACCTACTTTTTATTTTTCATTCAAGAATACAGCTTTTTAAAATGCAATTTTTTATTTATTTTTTACAAATTTTAACTATTTTATACGCATTTTTTTGAATAATTTTTTTTATTTTGAGAATAATAATTTTAGAACCTTTTTGAAAATGACTAAATGAATTTTAATTCTAAGGAGGTTAGACCTATGACAGATGCTCAAGGAAATCAAACAAAATCAGGAGCTTCTACTGCATGGCAAATCGTTGGTAGACTAATTGCTTCTGCTGTAGTATTAGCTATTACTGCATTTTTTACACCTGGATTTACCATTAATAGTTTTTGGACTTTAGCTATTGCTGCTGTCGTCCTAACAGTTATTGATTATTTAGTTATCAAATTTACTGGTTTACATGCCAGCCCATTTGGTAAAGGATTTGTAGGATTCGCTTTAGCAGCAATTGTTTTATATGTAACACAATTTTTTGTTGCAGGATATTCTATTTCTTGGATGGCTGCCATTATTGGTGCTTTAATCTATGGTGTAGTTGATTACTTCATTCCTGGAAATCAGTCTATGTAGTAATTAATTTGTAAAAGACATATAAAATTCTTTTGTTTATTTTAAGAATTCTATATGTCTTTTTCTTATTTTTATCTCTTTTTAACAATCTCATTTTGATTTTTATAAATGCTGTTTTCTGGTACCACACCACGAACAGAAGATAACGGATAAATACTAGCATTCTTGCCAACTACACTTCCCGGATTTAAAACTGTACCACAGCCAATC
>CANRXN010000010.1 GCA_947643945.1 uncultured Clostridium sp. | reverse complement strand
TCTTTCATGCCTTGGAAAAGGACATTTAAGAAGTGTTATTTATTTTAAAAATAAATATAAAAATTTTTAGGAGGTGAATTATCAAAAATGGCAAGTGAAAAAATATTAAACCAAAAGAAAGAAGAAGTAACAAAATTAGCAACTAAAATGAAAGAAGCTAAATTAATACTTTTAACAGACTACAGAGGAATCAATGTAACAGACGACACAAGCCTAAGAAGAGACCTTCGTGGAACAGGAGCTAACTACACAATTATCAAAAACAACATTACAAGAAGAGCATTAGCCGAGTGTGGAATTGAAGGTTTAGAAGAAAAGCTAGAAGGACCAACAGCAGTTATTATAAGTAACGAAGATTACTTAGAGCCATCAAAAGTTATCTATAAATTTAGTAAAGATAACGAATACTACACAATCAAAGGTGGAGTAGTAGATGGAAAAGTAATGTCAGCAGACGAAATTATAACATTAGCTAAATTACCATCAAGAGAAACCTTGCTATCAATGCTTGCAGGTGCTTTACTTGGAAATATTTCAAAAATTGCAGTTGCGTTAGATCAAGTAAGACTTCAAAAAGAAGAAGTTGGAGAAAAAGCGGAAGCACCAGTAAAAGAAGAAGCTACTGCAGAAGAAACTACCAAAGAGCCAGCTGAAGAAAAGGCTGAAGTAGTAGAAGAAAAAGCAGTAGAAGCAGAGGCTAGTGAAGTTGCAGAGGAAAAACCAGCAGAAGCTGAGGCAGAGGCTGTAGAAGAAAAACCAGCTGAAGCAACAGAAGAAGCATAAAAAATCAAACAAAATCAAAACAAAATAAGAGTGGTGAACTTATATCACTAGAAAAAAGAGAGTTTCGTTAAAAAATAGATAGGAAGACGAAAAACTCTAAGAAAGGAAAGGATTTTAGAATGGAAAAAATAGAAAAATTAATCGAAGAAATCGACGCTTTAACCGTTGTGGAATTAGCAGACTTAGTTAAAGCTATCGAAGAAAAATATGGAGTATCTGCAGTAGCAGCAGCTGCACCAGCAGCTGGAGGAGCAGTAGCAGGAGCTGCTGCTGAAGAGAAATCTTCATTTGACGTTGTATTAACAGATGCAGGAGATCAAAAAATTAAAGTTATTAAAGTAGTTAGAGATGCTACAGGATTAGGACTAAAAGAAGCAAAAGACTTAGTTGATGGAGCACCAAAAACAGTTAAAGAAGGAGCTTCTAAAGAAGAAGCTGAAGACTTAAAAGCTAAATTTACTGAAGTTGGAGCAGTTGTAGAATTAAAATAATAGCAAAAATACGAAAAACAAGCCATTTTAGGCTTGTTTTTTTTGCAAAAAAAGTATATAATAAAAAGCAAATTGAGAATGGAGATGAGATTATGCAAGTAAGCAAAGAAGAAATTTTACACATAGCTAATTTAGCACACTTAGAAATAAAAGAAAACGAAATAGAAAACTATTTAAATAATTTACAAGACATTTTAAACTTTGCCAATATCGTAAACAATGCACCAGTAGAAAATTTAGAATTAACCATAGGAGCAAACGAAGCAAAAAATGTATTTCGAAAAGACGAAGTAAAAGTATTTGAAGATAATGAAAGTTTATTACAAAATGCGGTAGAAAAAGAACAAAACATGTTCAAAATACCAAAAGTACTTTAAGAGCATGTAAATAGAAGGAGAGAAAGTTATGATAATAGGAATTGATATAGATGATACAATTACAGATACCTATGCTTGCATATTTCCTTATGCACAAAAATATACAATAGAAGATTTAGGGAAAAAGATAGAAGATGGGAATAGAAACAATTGTATAACACATATGTATTTTGAAGATTTTCATAAATGGAAAAAAGAAGAATGCAAGAAATTTTTAGACAAGTATTATGAGGCAATATTATTAAAGGTAAAACCTAAACTATTTGCTGTAGAAAGTATTAAACAATTAAAAGAACAAGGACATAAAATTATTCTTATTACAGCAAGATTTCCGTCTGATAATTTTGATGTAAAAGATTTAACCATAAATTGGCTAAAAGATAATGATATTTATTATGACGAATTGATTGTAAATGCGCAAAACAAAGTAGAAATTGCTAAAAACAAGAAAATAGATATTTTTATAGATGATAGTATTAGTAATTGTGAAAAAATGGAGAAAGCACAAATAAAAACATATATAATGGATACCATTATTAATTTAAATTATAAGAATGAAATGATTAAAAGAATCTATTCTTGGCCACATCTATATCAACAAATTAGCAACCATAAAGGAGGAAAATAGCAAATGGAAATCACAGAATTAACCGTGCATGAATTACAAGAAAAAATAAAAAACAAAGAACTAACAATAGAAGACATAACAAAAGCCTATATAGACAGAATTAACGAAAAAGAAAAAGACGTACAAGCCTTTATAACCTTACTTACAAGTGAAGCCATGGAACAAGCAAAAGACGTTCAAAATAAAATAGAAAAAGGCGAAATAACAGGAGACTTAGCAGGAATCCCAATAGGAATAAAAGACAACCTATGTACCAAAGGCATAAAAACAACCTGTGCTTCTAAAATGTTAGAAAACTTTGTTTCACCATATGATGCAACCGTTATTGAAAAACTAAATAACGAAAACATAATAAATTTAGGAAAACTAAACATGGACGAATTTGCTATGGGAGGGTCAACCGAGTATTCTTATTTCAAGAAAACAAAAAATCCATGGAACCTAAATAAAGTACCAGGAGGGTCATCAGGAGGAAGTGCTGCAGCAGTAGCAGCAGGTCTTGTGCCATGGGCATTAGGGTCAGACACAGGAGGGTCTATTAGGCAACCAGCCAGCTTTTGCGGAGTAGTAGGATTAAAACCAACATATGGATTGGTATCAAGATATGGATTAGTAGCATTTGCTTCATCCTTAGACCAAGTAGGACCAATTACAAAAGACGTAACCGATAGTGCAATGCTTTTAAATATCATTGCAGGACATGACAAAAAAGACACCACATCAAGTGATAAACCAAAAATAGATTATACCAAAGCACTAAAAAACGATGTAAAAGGAATAAAAATAGGAGTTCCAAAAGAATTCTTTGGAGAAGGGATTAACGAAGAAGTAAAAGAAGCTTTGCAAAAAGCAATCGAAAAATACAAAGAGTTAGGAGCCGAAATAGAAGAATTTTCATTAGACATCTCTAATTTTTCATTAGCAGCCTATTACATCATAGCTTGTGCAGAAGCAAGTTCAAATTTAGGAAGATTTGACGGAATTCGTTATACTTATCGAACGGAAGAATTCAAAAACCTAAAAGAAATCTATAAAAAATCAAGAAGTGAAGGATTTGGACCAGAAGTAAAAAGAAGAATTATTTTAGGAACCTATGTACTATCATCTGGTTACTATGATGCTTATTACAAAAAAGCGCAACAAGTACGTACCTTAGTTATGAACGAATTTAGCAAAGGATTTGAAAAATACGATGTCATCCTAATACCAACCTCACCAACGGTTGCCTTTGATATAGGTTCAAAATCAAACAATCCATTAGAAATGTACTTAGCAGACATTTGCACCGTATCAGTCAATGTAGCAGGACTTCCAGGAATATCAATCCCATGCGGAGTAGACAAACAAGGAATGCCAATAGGAATGCAATTAATTGGAAATAAATTTAGTGAAGAGACCATATTAAGAGCAGCCTATACCTTTGAACAAGCCATAGAATTTAGAAAGAATTATAGACCGATGTTTTTTGGGACGGGGCAAAAAAACATCACGAAAGAGTAAAAATAAGAAAATAAAAGATAGCGATGTTTTTTGACCCCGTCCCAAAAAACATCGGTCGTAGCAAGGAGGAGAAAATGTCAAGAGAAGATTATGAAGTAGTAATAGGGTTGGAGGTACATAGCGAGCTTTCCACCAAAACCAAAATATTTTGTTCTTGCCCAACTACATTTGGTGCAGCACCTAATACGCAAACCTGTCCTATTTGTATGGCAATGCCAGGAACTTTACCAGTATTAAATGAAAAGGTAGTAGAATATGCCGTAAAGGCGGGTTTAGCAACTAATTGTGAGATTTCAAGGGACAGCAAAAATGATAGAAAAAATTATTTTTATCCAGACTTACCAAAAGCGTATCAAATATCACAATTTGATCAACCACTTTGTGAGCATGGCTTTATTGAAATTGAAATAGAAGATGGCAAAAAGAAGAAAATAGGATTAACAAGAATACATATAGAAGAAGATGCTGGTAAATTAAATCATGATGAATTTGGAGGAGGAAGCCTAGTTGATTTAAACAGAGCAGGTGTTCCTTTAATTGAGATTGTTTCGGAACCAGATATTCGAAGCGCCGAAGAAACCGAAAAATATTTAAGAAAATTAAAATCTATTCTAGAATATATCGAGGTATCTGACTGTAAAATGCAAGAAGGATCTTTAAGGGCAGATGTTAATGTATCGGTTAGAAAAAAGGGAGATACAAAACTTGGAACTCGTACAGAAATGAAAAATATGAACTCTTTTAGAAGCATTACAAGGGCAATTGAATACGAAGTAGACAGACAAATTGATGTTATTGAAGAGGGCGGAAAAATTGAGCAAGAAACGTTAAGATGGGATGAAGTTTCTGGCAAGACATTTTCTATGAGAGATAAAGAAGACGCACAAGATTATCGTTATTTTCCAGAGCCAGATTTAGTGGCAATTAAATTAACCGACGAATATATTGAAGCAATCAAAAAGACTTTACCAGAATTACCAGAAAGCAGAAAACAAAGATACTTGGAGGAATATAAATTATCACAAAAAGATGCTAACTTAATTACATCTTCTAAATATTTATCCAATTTATTTGAAGAAGCAATCGAAGTATGTCATAATCCAAAAGCCGTAAACAACTGGATTATATCAGATATATCAAGGATTTTAAATGAAACAGAAATGGAACCAATCGAAATACCATTCGATAGCAAACAATTAGGCAAATTAGTCATTTTAATTGACCAAGGAACTATCAGCTCTAGTATTGGTAAAAAAGTGCTAACAGAATTGTTTGAAAACCCAAGAGATCCAGAGGATATTATCAAAGAAAAAGGATGGGTTCAAATTTCAGATGAAGGTGAGATTCAAGAAGTAGTACTAAAAATATTAGAGGCAAATCCACAATCAATTGCAGATTATAAGGCAGGAAAAGATAGAGCGTTAGGATTTTTAGTAGGACAAGCTATGAAAGAAACAAAAGGAAAAGCAAATCCTCAAATGCTAAATAAGATGTTTTTGGAGGAATTGAAAAAATAATGACACAATGCTAGTCAAAAAATTTAAGTTGTAAACAATAAATGGCTAAACTGTGCAGAGCTTCAGTTTAGCCATTTATTGTTCCTAAAAACTAAATCAGTTGCTTTTTTATACCATCAACCACAAAGCCACAAACAACAAACTCGATGGCAAAAATCAAACTAACCTTAAACAAATTAATACCTATGTAATACATAAAAGGAGAAGCAACAATACAGTTATAAGTAAATAAAATTACAACAGAAACAAGGCAAATAAGAGAGCAAAACTTTAAGCCATGCTTCATAATATTAAAGGTTAATTTATCTAAATTTTTAAAATTTTCGAATACTTTTTTTATCATAATACACCTCTTATCATAACAATTATCACAATTAATAGTAACATGAAAAAGTCTTAAAAACAATGGAAATTGATGGCAAGCTGATAACCTGTCCCAAAAGTAGACAATATGGCTATGTTAGTGCCTGTCCCAAAAGCCGACAATATGGCTAGGTTGGTGCCTGTCCCAAAAGCCGACAAAAGCAAACATAAAAAAGAAACTCTTACCCAAAAAGGAAGAGTTTCTTTTATAAAAACTATGCATAATTTTTATTTTAGTCTTAGGCTATAGCTGCATTTAATTTTTTAGATAAGCTAGATTTTTTTCTAGCAGCTGTATTTTTTACAATAACACCTTTGGTGCAAGCTTGGTCAATTTTCTTAGTTGCCTCAGAAAATAAAACTTTAGCTTCTTCCATATTTCCAGAAGCGATGGCTTCTTCAAACTTTTTAACAGCTGTTTTGTATCCAGACTTAATCATATTATTTCTTAAAGTTTTTTTCTCAATTACTTTAACTCTTTTTTTTGCTGATTTAATATTTGGCATTTTGCTTTAGGCACCTCCTCTTAGTCTAAATTACACTATAACATATGATATTCTAACATATTTTTTTGGAAAAAGCAAGTAAAATTCGAAATAATTACGAATAATTATTGTAAAGCCCAACTTTTTATGATATTATTGAAATGGAAGAGGTATAAACCATAAAAATGATAGAGGAAAGGGAAGTGTAAAATATGATAGCAATTGGATGTGACCATGGAGGGTACAAGTTAAAAGAAGAAATTAAAAAATATTTAGAAGAAAAACAAATAGAATATAAAGATTTAGGTTGTATGAATGAAGAAAGAGTAGACTATCCAAACATAGCAAAAGAAGTAGCAAAAGAAGTACAAGCTAAAAAATGTGAAAAAGGAATTCTAATTTGTCGTTCTGGAATAGGAATGTGTATAACAGCGAACAAATTTAAAGGAATAAGATGTGTTCTATGTCATGACGAATTTACTGCCAAATATTCAAAACTACATAATGATGGAAACATTTTGGCAATAGGAGCAGATGCTGTAACAGGAAATGAAGCTATCTGTATCTTAAGAATGTGGCTTGCAACAGAATTTGAGGGCGGAAGACATAAAGAGAGAATAAAATTAATTGAAAAAATAGAAGACGAAAACATGAAATAGGAGGCAAAGCTTATGTGGGGAGATATAGCCATTGCTTTCTTGCTAGCTTTTATTGTAACCTTTATGGCAACGCCATATACCATAAAAATAGCAAGAAAAGTAGGAGCAGTCGATGTACCAAAAGACCAAAGAAGAATGCATAAAAAAGCGATGCCAAAGTTTGGAGGACCAGCTGTTATATTAGGATTTATAGTAGCGGTAGGTTATCTATTAATTGTTATGAGTTTAGAGCGTAAAATCAATTTATTTGGACCACAAGAATATGGAATGAAGTTATTACGGAATGTTTTTAGGAACGATTGTCATATCTATTTTTTGTGTATTTGACGATATTGTTACCATCAAACCATTGGTAAAATTGGCAGGACAAACTATAGCAGCCATAATTGTAGTAGCCTTTGGAGTAAGAATTGACGAAATGACGCCAGCTTTTTTAGCAACCAGTGAATTAAAAGAAACTTTTTCTATTGTATTAACCATTGGTTGGATTGTAGTAGTAACCAATGCCATTAACCTAATTGATGGACTAGACCGGTTTATCAGCAGGAATATCAGTAATATCAGCGGTTTCACTTATGATTATTTTTGTATTAAATGGTTCACCATTGATTTCCATTTTATTAATAACCGCACTAGCAGGAGCCTTAGTAGGATTTTTACCATTTAACTTTGCACCAGCAAAGACCTTTATAGGAGATACCGGTTCAAACTTTTTAGGATTTTCGCTTTCCATTATTTCGATATTAGGAGTAGCTAAAACCTATACAGCAGCAGTTATTGTATTACCATTACTAGCTTTAGGCTTACCGATATTTGATACGATGTGGGCAATTATTAGAAGACTTGTTAGAGGAAAATCCATTAAAGCTATTTTCAAAGCAGACAAAGGGCATTTGCATCACTTGATAGTATCTCGAGGATTTAGCCAAAAACAGGCAGTTCTAATCTTGTATGGCATAGCAGCAACCTTTGGGATTTTTGCCATTATCATGCTAGAAAGTGGAATCTGGAAGGCATTATCTTTCTTACTTATGGTAATTGTTGCATTAGGACTAGGATATAAGAATTTTCAAGCAGAGAAGATAGAGTCACAAAGATACGAATGTGTACAATGTAAATATATTTATAATCCAAAATCAGGAAATGAAAAAGCCGGTGTAAAACCAGGAACGGATTTTGAAGATTTACCAGATACATGGGTTTGCCCAGTTTGTGGAGAAGGCAAGGATATGTTTGAAATCCATAGGTGATGTTTTTTGGTGTTTTTTGGGACGGGGTCAAAAAACATCGCTATGAAAAGGTATTAAAGAAAAGGATAGAAGGAACTACAATTTATGTAGTTCTTTTTAATGATATCACTGTTTTTTTATAGAAAATTCTTAAACAAAAACTTGCCATCTTAATCAAAATATATTAAAATAGAAAAAGCAAGAAAAACAAGAAAGGAAGATACTAAGATGCCAGACAAAATTATAAAATTTTTAGCACACGATAAAAAAATAGCAGTCATATGTGCCAACACAACTAAACTAGTAGAAAAAGCAAGAAAAACCCATGACCTAAGTCCAGTAGCAACAGCAGCCTTAGGAAGAATGCTAACCATAACAGCCATCATGGGAACAGAACTAAAAAGCACAAAAGACAAACTAACCGTACAAATCAAAGGAAGCGGACCATTGGAAATGATGGTAGCAACCACCAATAATTTTCCAAAAGTAAAAGGATATGTGGTAAACCCAAACGTAGATATTCCATTAAACGAATTTGGAAAACTAGATGTGGGAGGTGCTGTAGGACAAGAAGGATATATCAATGTAATTAAAGATATTGGCTTAAAAGACCCATACATAGGAATTGCACCCTTAACATCAGGAGAAATAGCAGACGATTTTGCCAATTACTTTGTAAACTCTGAGCAACGAAACTCAGCAGTAGCCCTTGGCGTATTAGTGGATAAAAATGGTGTTAAGGAGGCAGGAGGCTATTTAATTAATCCAATGCCAGATGCGGAGGAAGAAGAAATTTCAAAAGTTGAGCAAGCAATTTTTAAAGCAGGTGCTATGTCAAAAATGTTAGACAAAAATTTAAGCTTACAAGAAATTGCTATTAAAATAACGGGAGACGAAAAAGTAGAAGTAATAGAAGAAAATATTACACCAATATATGAATGTGATTGCTCAAAAGAACATATGCAAGAAGCATTAACAACCATTGGAAAAGAGGAGTTACAAAATATTATCGAAACAGACGAACAAGCAGAAATTGTGTGCCATTTTTGCAATGAAAAATATCAATTTTCCAAAACAGATTTAGAGGAAATCCTAAAAAATATTGACAAGGAATAGAAAAGAAAATATAATAATAGCAAAAAATAAGAAAAGAGGAATCATAAAATGGAAAACAAAGTAGTAATTTTTGGACACAAAAACCCAGACACGGACTCAATTTGCTCTAGCCTAGTACAAGAAGCCCTTAATAACAAAGCAGGTTGGGAAGCAAAAGCAGTAAGACTAGGAGCCATCAACAAAGAAACACAATTTGTATTAGACTATCTAGGAATAGAAGCCCCAGAATTAATCGAAAAAGTAGAAGAAGGGCAAGAAGTAATCTTAGTAGACCACAACGAATCCACACAAAGCGTGGAAGGAATTGAAAAAGCAACGATACGAATGGTAGTAGACCATCATAAAATTGCAAATTTTGAAACATCAGAACCACTGTACTATACAGCAAAACCATATGGATGTACAGCAACCATTCTATTTGAAGAATTTAAAAGATTAGGATGTGAAATCGAAAGAAAAGAAGCAGTATTAATGGCAAGTGCCATCATATCAGACACATTGTTGTTAAAATCACCAACCACAACTAGATTTGACAAACAAGCCTTAGAAGAATTAGCTGAGATTTCTGGGCTAGACCTTCAAGACTATGGATTAGCCATGTTAAAAGCAGGAACAGATTTAGACGACTTCACACCAAAAGAATTAATCAACATAGACGCCAAAGAATTTGACAAAGAAGGAACTAAATACGAAATTGCACAAGTAAATACAGTTGACATAGAAGATGTATTACAAAGAGAAGAAGAATTAAAAACAGTAATAAGTAGAACAATTGAAGAAAAAGGTTTAAGCTTATTTGTATTTGCCATCACTGATATTTTGAATAGCAACTCTATGATAATTGCATTAGGAAATAGAAAAGATGTCATAAAAATAGCTTTTGGAAAAGATTTGGAAAATGACAAAGCCTTTTTAGAAGGCGTTGTTTCTAGAAAAAAACAATTATTACCTAACATTGATAAAAATATTTAGACCCAATGGTTCCGGGTTTAAATGGGGACATTAAATTAATAATGTCCTTATTTAAATTCGGAACCTTTTGATGTTTTTTGACCCCGTCCCAAAAAACACCGTTAAACTCTTGAATATTTTAGGAATTAAATTTATAATAATAAAGTAAAATGAAAAAGGGAAGAAAATTTAAAACAAAACATAAAAAAAGAAAGGACGAAAATGGATGCAAGAAGAAGAAAAAAACCAAACAAAGCTACCTAAAAAAGAAACCTTCATGCAAGGCGTTATTACTCTAATTTTTTCACAAGTGCTGATTAAATTGTTGGGCTTAATTTATACGCTATATTTGACCAACCGAGAAGGCTTTGGAGATAAAGGTAATGGCATTGTAGCAGCAGGGTATCAAATTTATGCCATGCTACTTACCATTTCCTCCATTGGGGTGCCAAATGCCATTTCTAAGTTAGTGGCAGAAAGAATTGCGGTGCGGAGACCATAAAGGTGGGCATAGAATTTTTAAAATTGCGTTTGCAACATTTGCTATGATTGGTTTGGTGCGGAAGTTTATTACTATTTTTTGGTGCGAATATCATTGCGAATTTGTGGTTACAAATACCGGAAGCAGAAATGACATTAGTTGCCTTATCGCCTGCTATCTTTTTTGTTGCTATATCGTCTGTTATGAGAGGCTATTTTAATGCAAGGCAAAATATCAAAGCAACTGCAAGGTCACAAAGCTTAGAGCAGGTTTTTAAAACAACACTTACCATTATATTAGTAGAAATTATTGCTATTATCTCCCATGCATCTACCGAATGGATGGCAGGAGGGGCGACTTTAGCAACAACACTTGCAACATTTGCAGGGTTTGGCTATTTGTATTTATACTATAAAACCAAAACAAGAGAGATTGCAACAGAAATAAAACAAACAGTAAATTACAAATATGAAAGAGTAAAAACAATTATTAAAAGAATTTTGATGGTATCAATTCCCATTGCCTTAACAGCTATCATGTCTTCTTTAAATAAAAATATTGATTCATTCACGGTAGTAAGAAGTTTAAAACAATTTATGAGTGAGGATATGGCAATTTCACAATATGGAATACTAGGTGGAAAAGTTGATATGCTAACGAGTCTTCCACTTTCCATTAATGTAGCTTTTGCTACCGCACTGGTGCCAGCAATTGCTTCTGCTAAAGCTAGAAAAGATAAAAAAACAATTACCCAAAAAACGTCATTTTCCTTATTAACTTCGATGCTAATTGGTCTTCCTTGCACTGTAGGAATGTGCTTATTTGCAGGACCAATTTTAAACTTATTGTTTCCTAATGCAAGTGCGGGAGAAGTAATTTTACAAATTAGTTCTTTTACAATTATTTTTAC
>CANRXN010000009.1 GCA_947643945.1 uncultured Clostridium sp. | reverse complement strand
GCTAACACAATAACACCTTCGTTTTCTGCAAATCCATCCATTTCTACTAATAATTGATTTAAGGTTTGTTCTCTTTCGTCATGTCCTCCACCTAGACCTGCACCTCTTTGACGACCAACGGCGTCAATTTCGTCAATAAAGATAATACATGGTGCATTTTTCTTGGCTTGATCAAATAAGTCTCTTACCCTAGAAGCACCAACACCAACAAACATTTCAACAAAGTCAGAACCACTAATAATAAAGAATGGTACTCCTGCTTCTCCTGCTACGGCTTTAGCAAGTAGGGTCTTACCCGTACCTGGCTGCCCCACTAGTAAAACACCTTTTGGTATTCTGGCTCCCATATCTGTGAATTTTTTTGGATTTTTTAAAAATTGTACTATTTCTTCTAATTCTTCTTTTTCTTCGTCAACACCTGCTACGTCTTCAAATGTTATTTTATTTTTTTCAGCTGGTGTCATCATTCTTGCTTTGCTTTTTCCAAATGACATAGTTTTGTTTCCAGCTCCGCCTTGACCAACGCCACCCATCATAAAGAACCAGAAAATAAAGAATATAATTAATAAGCCAAATGGTGTTAATAAACTAAGGATGGTAATGAAGATAGATTGTGATTTTTCTTCTAAGGTAAAGGCTCCATCTTTTAAGAAATCCTCAGTATAACCCATAAAGTTTTCCATATCAGGTATGTTTACTTCTTTTTTAATTTTATCATCTTTTAAAGTAACAGTTGCAAGTTTTCCATCTGCCTCAATTTGAATGGCATCCACATTTCCACTATTAATGTTTGCAATTAATTCTGAATATTTTAGTTTGGCATCACTGTTTTCTACAATAGATGATAGTACGACAATGAAAATTACTCCTATTATTAACCACATGGCTAATGTTTTAATTCCGTTTTTCAAAATAATTCCTCCTTATGTTTGGTTTCCTTTTTATATTGATTTTATAACATATAACTTTTTGTTTTTCAATAGTTTTTATATGTCTTTTTTGTTACAAATCCTCTCGTTTCGTGCATTTGCTACGGAACCCTACGATAAAACGATAAAATAAACTTGATGGTTTTTCAATAAAATTTTAATATTTTTATTGGGTGTTAAATATTTGTTACCAATATTGTTTCCACATAACTTAATAATATCCTCAATATGTATTTTTTCAATATGGTTTGTACTTCCTAATAACCTTTTTATAATATATCGAATTAGTCTTGCTTTTATTACTGTTTCTAATAAATTAAATGTTTTTAAATCGATTATAATCTCTTGTTTTGGAATTTCTTTTCTTATTATTTTTTCATAGGCTATTTTCGTTTGTTTTTCCATGTATTCGTCTTCTTGTGTAATAATACCAGACAATCGATCCAGTGTCTTTATAATATTAGGATTAAATTCCTCTTGAAGATACGGAATAACTACATTTCTAATTTTATTTCTAGTATAAATATTTTCGAAATTAGTTTTATCAATCCTTGGGTTTAAGTTATTTTCCTTACAATAATTTTCTATTTCTATCCTTTCACATTCAATTAAAGGTCTTATAATATTGGCTCTTTTGGGCTCCATTCCTTTTAACCCCTCTATTCCGCTCCCCCTTAATGTGTGCATAAAAATCGTTTCTATCTTATCATTTTTGTTATGAGCCACAGCAATTTTAGTAGCATTTGTCTTATTCAAAACTTCTTCAAAAAATTCATACCTTGCCATTCTTCCTGCTTCTTCTTCTCCTATTTTATTAGTATGAGCTAATTTTTTTACATCTATACTTTTCGAATAAAATTCAATTCCATTTTTTTCGCAATAATTTTTAACATACTGCTCATCCTCATCCGCTTCTTTGCGTAGCATGTGATTAACATGTGCTACCACGATTTTTGCCTCATCGTCCCCACCGGTTCCGGGTTTCTTTGGGGACGTCCCCATTGGTTCCGGGTTTCTTTGGGGACTTTGGGGACTTTGGGGACTTTTAAGACTTTTCGGACACTTTTGGGCATAGATTTCTTTTAAACTGCTCAATAAACACATGGAGTCTGGTCCTCCAGAAACTCCTACTACTATTTTGTCTTGTTTTTCAATTAATTGATATTTTTTGATTGTATTTTTAACTAAGCTTATTAAATTTTCTTTTCCCATTTTTCATTCCTTCTTAACTTTTACCTATATTTATTTTTTATGTATTACATTTTTTGTTGTCAAATCTATTTTCAATTTTTCTCAATCTTTTACGATTTATTCCTAGTATATTTTCTAACATTCTATAGGATATCCCATATTCTAATTTTAACCTTTTTATGATTAAATAAATGGTCTCTTCTTGCATGAGTTCTTCTTTTTTTATATTTTTCTCAATTAGAATTTCTTGTAATAATTCTTCCCCTTGTTCTTCTTTATTTTCTTCGTTTTCCATGAATATAAATTGTTCTTTTGTTTTTAAAGAATCTTCTTTTCTTATGTTTATATTTTTTCTAATATTTTTTTCTATTTCCGTATTGGTAAAAAAAGGATTGCTATGATAACTTGAATATTTATATTGGCTTTCCTTTTCACATATATGAGCTTTTACTGGATTGTTGTGTATATATCTAACACATGTAAGCAAATGTTTTTCGCTATAAATTGGCTGTGTTTTGTACCTATCTCTAAACACATATCCTACTCTATTATATTTCTTATTATAATATTTAGCATATAATAAATTTACTTTGTGCATATATTTTATTAAATTTTCTGTATTTTCTTCATGTATTAGTAGATGGGCATGATTATTCATAATACAATATGCTAAAATGATAGTATTAATTTCCTCCTTTGTATCCTTCATTATTTCAATATATTTCTCAATATCCTCTGTACAATTGAATATATACTCCTTATTGTTCCCTTGAACCATGATATGAAAAAAAGAAGTATTTATATTTTCTTTACGGATTCTTGCCATGTTTTCACCTTTCTTTCTTTATTTTATCCTTTAAAAAAATATAAATTGCCCCTTTTAACTTATATTTTATTTCCTTATATATTTTTTAAAATTTTTTCGATTAAAAATCCCCCTTTTAAATCGATATCCAATATCCCTATTTAACCCAATCGTCCCCACTCAAACCCGGAACCAATGGGGATTTGGTAATTGATGTCCCCTCTTATGTCCCCACTTAAACCCGGAACCGATGGGGACATTGGGGACATTGACAACTAATCGTCAAATCGCCTTTCTAGGTTGACAAATTTTGTGTAACTTCCTAACCATAACAATTCCACAGTTCCTGTTGATCCCCCCCTGTGTTTTGCCATGATTACTTCGGCTATGTCCTTTTTTTCACTGTCTTGGTTGTAGTAATCGTCACGGTATAAGAACATGACAATGTCAGCGTCTTGCTCGATAGCTCCTGATTCACGTAAGTCGGATAGCATTGGTCTATGGTCTGGTCTTTGTTCTACTGCTCTTGATAATTGAGATAGTGCGATTACTGGTACACCAATTTCTTTGGCAAGTATTTTTAAAGAACGACTGATTTCTGATATTTCTTGCTCACGGCTACCTCCTCTTTTGTTGCTTCCTTGTACTAGTTGAAGATCGTCGATTACTACCATTCCTATGTTTTTTTCTAGTTTTAGTTTTCTACATTTTGCTCTTATTTCCATAACGGATATTCCTGGTGTGTCGTCTATGTATATTTCTGCTTCCGAAAGTGGACCCACACTTCCGTGCTAACTTTGTCCAATCGTCTTCGTCTAGCTTTCCGGTTCTTACTTTGTTGCTGTCTACCATGGCTTCACTACATAGAATTCTGTTTACCATTTGTTCTTTTGACATTTCTAGACTAAAGATAGCAACTGGTACATTAGCTTTTAAAGCGGCATTCGTAGCTATGTTTAGAGCAAAGGCTGATTTTCCCATTGCTGGCCTTGCTGCAATTAGGATAAGTTCTGAACCATGAAATCCTGCGGTTCGATAGTCTAATTCTGTAAATCCGCTTGGCACTCCTGTAATATGTTGTTTTCGGTTATATAGTTCTTCTAATTCAGTAAAGCTACTTACTAAGACATCTTTGATGGCTGTATACCCTTTTTGATTTTTATTTTGCATGATGTTAAAAATCCTTTTTTCAGCTCCTTCCATGATGTTTTCTACTTCTTCGGTTGGGTCATAGCCTAATTCAATGATTTCATTTGCCGTTTTGATTAAGTTTCTTAAGGTTGCTTTTTCTTCTACTATTTTTACATATTTGGAAGCATTGGCAGTTGTTGGTACTTTTTCTGGTAATTCGGCTAAGTACTCTAATCCCCCTACTTGCTCGAATTTCCCCATAGTTTCTAACTCTGCTTTTACGGTAATAATGTCAATTGGCTCAGCTCTACTATATAAATTAACAATTGCTGCATAGATGGCTCTATTGTCTTCACGATAGAAATCTTCTTCTTTTAATACTTCTATGCTAGAAATGACAGCATCTTTGTCGGTTAGCATGCTTCCAATTACGGCTTGTTCTGCTTCTAAATCATGTGGTGGTACTTTTCCTAATTCCATGTTATTCTCCTTTATCCCAAAGATGTCCCCAATGAAACCCGGAACCGATGGGGACATTATTCTCCTATGACATCTATTTTTACTTTTCCTATTACCCCTTCAAATAGTTTAATTTCAACAGTTGTTGTTCCTAAGGTTTTGATGGTTTCTTTTAGGTCGATTTTCTTTTTGTCTACTTTGATTTGGTATTCTTTTTCTAATTCTTGTGCTATTTCTTTGGCTGATACACCACCAAAGATTTTTCCGTTTTCTCCTGCTTTTACTTTTATTTTTATTAGTATTTTGGATAGTTTGTCTGCTGTTTTTATGGCTTCTTGTTTTTCTTGGTCTTTTTGATATTTTACTGCATTTTTCTTGGCTTTTAGTTTTGCCATATTATCGTTGTTTGCTTCTACGGCTAAATTTTTTGGTAGTAGAAAATTTCTTGCATATCCGTCTGATGCGTTGATTACTTCGTCTTTTTTTCCTACTCCTTTGATGTCTGCTTTTAAGATTACTTTCATGATATCACGCCTTTCGTTTTGCTTTTTCTTTGCTATTAGTGCTATTTTACTACATTACAGCAAAAAAAGCAAGTAAAACTTGATTTTTAGAAGTTCTTTTGATATAGTTATAAAAAATAAATTTGAGAAGGAGAAATACTATGAAACATAGAAAAATATATTTAATTATCGCCTTACTTATCGCTTTGCTAGTCTTAGTAGTTATCTTTTTTTGTATTAGCAAACCTAATTCCAATAAAATAACACAAAATGTCCAAAAAGATAGCAGTAATGATTTACTACATACCACCACCTTAAAAAGTACCCCAGATAACCCTATCGAAAAGTATGGTATAGAATCTACTAATATTGAAATTGTTAATAATTTGTGTGAATTACAAATTGTGACTACTTTAAAAAATAATTCTAATGAACTTTTAGATGGTTTTTTTATAGAAATCGTTTTACTAGATGAAAGTGGAAATACTATAACAACTATTTCGGAAAACTCAGAGCAAAAAATAGAAGCACATGGCGAATACTCATTAACTAATTATGTAGCGGGATTAACAATTGAATCTAATGTAAGTAATGCAAAAATTGTATCTTTAAGGAAAAATACTTTAAAAAATACAATGGATGATGCTTTTAACAGCATAGAAGAAGAGATAGGTCTTCCTTAAAAAAAATATTAAAAGAGAGAATACTATTTGAATAGAATTCCCTCTTTTATTTTTAAATTCCTTTTGTGTAATAATAACAGCCTGGTATTTTGATACTAGCTACTGAGTTATAATTATTCATATAGCCAAAATTTCTATTCCCCGCTTTAGCACTAGATGCATAAGCCGTTACTGCTGCTCCTTTTTGGTAAAACATATATTTGTTTCCTCTTGAAACAAAATGACCTTTTGTTACGGTATATGTTGCTGCATTAGCTCCTGCATTTGCCACATAAGTAGCTGTACAATAGAAATATCCTGTCGAATTAAAAGTTACTTTGCATCCAGAACCTTGCACTGCAACACAAGCACTAGTACCATTGTCTTCTGGACATGGAACAGCTACACTTTCGCCTGAATAAGTTATAAATCCGGTGACATGAATACAAACAAGAACTACCTGTACAACTTAATGTCGCACCATTATATATCGTAATAGCCGGTCCTCCATAGGTTCCACTCATAACTCTAGTTCCATCTGCTATGCTAATAGCACTACCAAGAAAACTTATAGCACTAGCATTCGTACTAGAAGACCCTCCTAGTCCCGCTACATGGTTAAAACCATTTCCAATTTTAGTGTTGCTTCCTGTTATTGTTAATCTTCCCATATCTTGCTTAATCGCATTTTTATCCCCAGATGGAGTGCTTATATAAGCACCATTACTAATATTTACACTTGTGCAACCATGTATAAGTATCGTTGTTCTTCCACTAGCAATATCACTACCAATAATATCGCCACTATAAATATATCCACCATTTACATTTATAACACAACTAGTGGCATTCGCAGAAGATAATATCACACTATTTCGGCTTCTTAGTGTACCTCCATTTGTTGAGATATTACCTCCTGTACTATAAAGAAGAGGCGTATCTACATTGCAAAACATTGTTCCTGTTCCTCTCGTTGTTAATGTTCCCCCAGTTGTTGTAATAGCAGAAGTTCTTGTTACTGTTTTTCCATTGGTATTAATTGTTATAGTTTTATTCGTGCTTACTCCTGACGTATCTGTTAAACTATTTAAAACCGTTATGGTTCCTCCTCCGGAATCTCCTCCTCCAGATGTTGCTCCAGAAACTGCTTGTGCTAATGTGTTATAATATGTGGTTGTTCCTGATCTTGTAGTACTATAATTGGCTGCTTGTACTGTTAGCAAAGCTGTTGCACTCGCTTTTGAAGCTTTGCTACCATCTACATTTGATGTTACAATACAATAATAATATCTTGACGCACTTGCTGTACAAGAATAGTTTGTTCCAGTAGCTCCACTAATTGCTGTTCCTCCTGTTGTGCTATTAGATGTATTATAATACCATTGATACGTTAATGTTCCATTTCCTGTTGCTGCTACCCTAAATGTTACCGGATTTCCTGATACAGCTGTTATTGATGATGGGTTAGTTGTAATCGTTACTTGTGGATTTGGCGTCCATACGGCATATAAAGTTGTAGCTACATCTGTGCTATAGCTTCCTCCTGCTTGATACATTGCTGTGGTAGCTGTACTATTGGTTGACCATCCTAAAAATCTATAATTTTGTTTGGTTGGTATGGTACTGCTTAGTGTTAAATTCGTTCCATGGATTTTTGCTTGTTCTGCTGGTGTTCCTGTTCCTCCATTTGCATTATATGTTACTTGATACTTCATGTTGTAAGCATTTGACTTTTGCACAGATGTTGCTCTATTTCCAGCAATATCTGTTACTTTTGTATATAAGTAATAGGTCCCTCCTGTTTTTGTTTCTGTTATGGTTTGACCATTCGTAAATGGCTGCCAATTGCTATCATTATCTTCTGGTATAGTACCTAATGTTGTTATTTGATACTGCAAAACATCTAGTCCAGAACCATTATCTGTATCAGTTGCTGTTAGTGATGTAGTAATGTCTGCTGTTGTTGCTCCTACTGGTATTATATAATTTCCTCCATTAGGGCTTAACGTAACGGTTGGTGCTGTTTTATCAATTCTATTTACTACTACTTCTGCATTCTTTTTTCCATATTCTACTGTTATTTTACAATTGCTTGTTATTTTTTGCCCTTCCTCATATTTATATTGTACCCCATCTATAAAGTAATATTTATAATCATCTGCTATTCCCCCTGGGTAAAAGATTTTCAAGGTCAAATCTTGATTAGTCCACTCATTTACGTCATAAATTTCTCCATTTGGCTTATATAAACTAATTTTAACTGGCTCATTTTTTTCGATTTCATAGTATATTTCTTCTATATTTTCTGGTTCATACTCTTTTTGTATTTCCGTAATTTGTCTTTTTTGTGCATTTATTTTTTCTGCTTGTCTTGAATAGCTAAAAATAACAATCATAAGAAAAAACATCATTGCAACTAGTACAAATAATGTAACGGAACCTTTTTGCTCTTTTATTTTTTCTAATGGTTTCTTCTTCATTTTTTATCTTCCTTTTATTTGTCCTAAATTTGTATTTAAGTCTTTTAAATTTATTATATTTTCACAATAATACCTGCTTCTTTTATGGTATTATTTACCGTTTTTACTAATTGTATTCTTATATCCCTGTTTCTGAAAAATACTCATTAATTCGATTGATTAATTCTTGTTTGGTTTCCTCCATTGTCATACCCTCTACTTGTGCACCAGCAAGAGTAATGTGTCCGCCTCCGCCTAATTTTTCTAGAATTACTTGTACATTAATGTCGCCAATAGAACGTCCACTAATACATACTTTGTCTCCTAAAGTTCCAATAACAAAAGATGCTGTTATTTCACTAATCGTTAGTAATTCGTCAGCAGCTTTGGCACAAAGAACATTAACATCTCTTGTTTTTTCTTCGCAGATGGATATGGCTATAGTGCTGTTGATAATTTCAGCTTTTCCTACAATTTCTGCTATTTTATTAAAGTTTGCAAGGTTACTTTGGAACCATTTTTTAACTCTTATGATATCTACCCCGCATCTTCTTAAGTATGCTGCTGCTTCAAAGGTTCTTACTCCAGTTTTAAAGGTAAAGTTTTTGGTATCCATCATAATACCAGCATATAGACTTTCTGCTTCGATGGTTTTTAGTTCTACTTTTTGGTCGACGTATTGAATTAGCTCTGTTACTAATTCTGCTGTTGAAGAAGCATACACTTCTTGGAAAGTAAGCGTTGCTTTTTCGATAAAGTCCGCACTTCTTCTATGATGGTCAATAATTACGATTTTTCCTACTTTGTTTACTAATTCTTCACTTTCTACGTAGTTTAATTTGTGAGTATCTACGATTACTAGCAAAGTATCTTCGTCTACATTTTCTAATGCTACTTCTTTGTTGATAATGACGTCTTCATACTCAGGATCTTTTTCGATACTTTTGTTGAACGCCTCGATGGCTGCTGTTTTGTTGTCTATAACGATATAAGCATTTTTCTCTAAAGTTTTGGCAATTCTATAAACACCTAAGGCAGAACCCACTACATCCATGTCGGGATTGGTGTGTCCCATTATCATAACTTTTTTGGATTCTTTCATAAGGTTTTCTAAGGCTTGGGCTATAATTCTTGCTTTTACTTTGGTTCTTTTTTCTACTTCTTGGGCTCTTCCTCCAAAGAATTTGTAGATTTCGTTTTCACGAATAACAGCTTGATCCCCCCCACGTCCTAATACGATGTCCATGGCAGCTTCAGCTGATTTGTATTTTTCTTTGTCAGTGCTTCCTTCGTTAGATATAGCAATACTTAATGTGAATTGTACTTTTTCTTTTAAATTAATTTCTTTTATTTTGTCTAAGATACTAAATTTGTCTTCTTTTACAGCTTCTAAGTATCTTTGCTCAAAGAAGTAGGTATATCTATCTTTTTCCGTTTTAATTAATACTCCTTTTGTTTGGTCAGTCCATTCGTAAATGTATTTATCAATTTCGGCAATTACTTGTGGTTTTTCTTCTGTTTCTAATCTTTGCATGGTTTCTTCGTAGTTGTCTACCATGATAATACCAACACAAGATTTGGAATCTTTATATTCTTTTTGTAGTTTGATGTTTTCGGTGTCGTCTATAAAGTATAAAATTACCATGTATTCGGTCTTTTTTCTTTTAGATTTTACATATCTTCCTACAATTTTATAGGTTTTTTTATCGATTTCTATTTGTCTTATGATGTCTTGATTATTGTTTTTTTCTCTTTTTAAAATTTCATTTTTGATGTCTAGGCTTAGGTCGTTTAAGTAAGTTTTAATGTCGGTATTGGCAAATTCTGTGGCAAATCTTGAGCTTTTCCATACTAAGTTTCCATCGGTTTCTAAAATAACTAATGGAAAAGGCGAGTTGATTAAGCTAGTTTTTGCTGCTGAGTCTACCGTTAGCGTTAGGTCTTGTATACTTTCTGTTATTTGGCTTCTTCTTTTGTTGTTTGTGTAATAGCTGTAAGATACGATTAGTGCAAAAATAATGATACATGGTAGTATCATGTAAGTGTTTGTAACACTAATGTATGCTAGTAAAATGAATATGATGGCTAAATATATTTTAGTTCTTGATACGATGGTATCTAAGACTTTTCTACTGGTTCTTTGCATTTTTTGCTTTCTCCTTCTATTTATTCTATTTTATTTTACTAGCAAATACACTATTTGTCAAGATTTTTGGATTTTTCTAATTTAAATTGTATGTGTTACAGCCACTAAAAAATAAATTGACTTCGTATATAAAGTTGACTTAATTCCTGTTTACTGATAAAATGCAAGTGAAAAAAATAGGCGTACTATTAATTTAGCAAATAATAATACAAAAGAAAGCAGGGATTGAATGAAAAATATAACAAATGTAAGAGGTATTACTTTAATTGCTCTAGTGATAACAATTATAATACTATTAATATTAGCAGGAATTTCAATTGCAACTTTAACAGGAGAAAATGGAATTTTAACTAAAGTTGAAAATGCGAAAACTCAAACAATTGAAGAAGAAGAAAAAGAACAAATTAAATTAGCTTATAATACAGTAATGGCTGATAAATTGCATAATGGACAGGAAAGCATTGTTACATCAGAACTATTAAAAAAAGAGTTAGATAAGCAAAATGTTGAATCAAAAACATAAGATACAGATAATAATATAATAAAAGTAACGTTTACTAAATCAAAAAATGTGTTTATGGTAGATGGAAAAACAGGAAATATAACACAAAATGGTATTGAAAACAATACACCTAAAATTTCAATATCAGATGCTAAACTAGCAGATAAATTTGAAATAAAAACGCAAGTAGTAGATGAAAATAATAATACTTTTATCATTCCAGCAGGATTTAAAATAGCAACTGATTCCGCAAATACGATAGATGAAGGAATTGTGATTGAAGATAAAAACCACAATCAATTTGTATGGATTCCAGTAGACCCAGTTAGTTTTGAAAGAACAACAAGATATTCTAATGGTAGTCCACAGTCTTATGATTTAACAAAATATACAGAGCCATTCATTAATGGATATAAAGAGGAAATAGCAGAAGAAAGTGCTATGAAGCAAAATGTAAAAGATAATCATGGCTTTTATATGGGAAGATTTGAAACAGGAAAAGATGCTAAAGGAAATGTAGTAGTACAAAAAGAATTCCCTGTGTATAGCGATGTCCCATGGGGAAATAGTATGACAGACATAAGTCAAGGAGCTGTAAGATTATCAAAAGATTTTTCTACTAATAATAGCTACCAAGATGTAACAAGTACCTTATGTTACGGGATTCAATGGGATGCAGCATTAAAATTTATTGATACAGATTATGCTAAAGATA
>CANRXN010000008.1 GCA_947643945.1 uncultured Clostridium sp. | reverse complement strand
TGTAATTAATCGGCGATTTACAGATTTGTCCTAAAAACATGTTTTTTCTCCTTGTTTTATTTACTTTTGTGTTTGTTTTATGAGCTCTTTTGACTTTAAAAAAAGATTTCGAATCATTTTCGAAATCTTTGTTGTTTTTGGTTGCGGAGGGTAGACTCGAACTACCGACCTTTGGGTTATGAGCCCAACGAGCTGCCAACTGCTCCACTCCGCGATGTAAATGATTAACAACAATACCTATTTTACTATGGAAAGACAAAGTTGTCAAGCATTTTTGTCTAATTTTAATATAGTATATGAAAAAAATGTAAAAATATTCATTCAAATTCTAGAATAAACACCAAAAAAACAGGATAAATATTTTGTAGTAGTTGCTACTTTGTACAAACTCTTTATCCTGCCATAATTATCTTAACGTAAAAATCCATTAATAATTTCCTCTTCTGCCTCTTTCTCAGTAAGTCCAAGCGTCATTAGTTTTGTTAATTGTTCCCCTGCAATCTTTCCAATTGCTGCTTCATGAATCAAATTTGCCTCCACGTGATTTGCTGTAATCTCTGGTGTTGCTGTTACTTTAGCCTGGTCTTTAATAATCGCATCACATTCACTATGTGCAAAACATTTATTATTTCCGTAAATTTTTGATATAAACAATTGTGTAGAATCATCGGTTGCAACAGACCTTGAAGTAACATGTGTACTTGCGTTCTCGCCATTTAATTTGACATCAAAAATTGTTTTGGCAAATTGCTTGCCATGTGTCATAATTTTTTCTTTCACCACAAAATTGGTATTTGCTTCTAATTCTCCTTTGGTTTCTCGTATCGTAGAATCCACACCTCTAATTTGGCTACTTTCCATTTCTAAACTACGACCTTTTTTTAAGTAGACTTCTGTCACAGGGTTTAGAATTCTTTTTCCGTCTCCTTTCCCTTCTCCATAGTGCTTTTCAATGTATTTTACCTTAGCACCTTCTTCTAAAAAGAAACGATGGATACCATCATGCTGAGAATCTTTGTGATGGTCGTTATGAATTCCACATCCCGCAACAATAATTACATTGGCATTTTTCCCAATATAGAAATCATTGTAAACCAAATCACTTAAACCACTTTCCGTTAAGATAACAGGTATATGAAGAAATTCAAACTTTGTGTTCTCCTTCACATAGATATCAATTCCCGGCTTGTCGGTTTTGGTTATAATATTGATATTTTCTGTTGTTTTTCTTTCAATTCCTTCTCCGTTTTTTCTAATGTTGTATGCTCCCTTTTCCATATTTTCTAAATTAGACACTTCATTTAAAAGAGCTTTGTCAACTATATTTATCACTTTATTTTCTTCCATTTTATTAAATCTCCTTCCTTAAGAATTGTTGTGAGAAACGTCCCCACTGGTTCCGGGTTTGATTGGAGACGTCCCCACTGGTTCCGGGTTTGGTTGGGGATGTTTGAGGCTATTTTATAACATTCTTTTTTGGCAAATGTTTTGTTCAAAATATCTTGACTTTTCCCTGTTTCTTCTATTTTTCCGGCTTTCATTAAAATGATTTCGTCTGCTATGTTTAAAATTCTTTCTTGATGGGAAATGATAAGGGTTGTTCCTTTTATGATTTCTCCCATTTTTTCAAAGACATCAATTAAGTTGCTAAAGCTCCATAAGTCAATCCCTGCTTCTGGCTCGTCAAAGATGGTTAGCTTGGCTCCTCGTAAGGCAACAGTTGCAATTTCAATTCTTTTTAGTTCTCCTCCTGACAAAGAACCATTTACTTCTCGATCAACATACTCTTTAGCACATAACCCTACTTTAGAAAGTACCTCACATGCCTCTTTTTTTGTCATTTCTTTTTTTCCTGCCATTTTTAGTAGGTCATATACGGTAATTCCTTTGAATTTTACTGGTTGCTGGAAAGCAAATCCAATTCCTAGTTTTGCTCTTTGGTCTATGGTAAGGTTTGTGATGTCTTGTCCGTCAAAAATGATTTCTCCAGCATCTTGTTTTTCAATTCCCATTATGATTTTTACTAATGTTGATTTTCCGGGAGCCGTTTGGTCCTGTGATTGCTATGAATTTTCCTAGGTCTAGTTTTAGGCTTATGTTGTCTAGTATTTTTTTGCCTTCTCTTTCAAAATATATATTTTTTAGTTCTAGTATCATGTTTGTTCCTCCACTTCTATTGGTTTTTATGCTTCAACTGTCTTCTATTTTATCATAAAAGCTTGGAAAAAGAAAGTGTCTATTTTACAAAATAAAGAAGCAGTTCGTTTTCTGCCTCTTTGTTTTATTGTTTTAAACTTCTTTTACTTCTTCTAAAGGAACTACTCTTATTGTATATCCCATAGGATATAACAATTTTATAAGTGTACTTGTTTGGGGAGAATTTTTGCATTTTTCTATTCTAGCAATGATGGGTTGACTTATTCTTGTTTTTTGACTTAATGGTCTTAGTTCCCATATTTCATTTTCAAGATATTTTATATATGGCTCTCCAATTTTATTTTTTACTTCACACAAATCAAATCCTTTATCTTATTAAACTTAGCCTCACCAATACCACCAACCTCCTTAATATCCTCAATAGTAGAAAACTTTCCCTTCTCCTTTCGATAAGCCATAATCTTATTTGCAGTAGAAGGTCCAATCCCTGGCAAAGTTTCTAGCTCAGTAGCAGTTGCTGTATTAATATTTACTTTAGCATTTTTCTGGGTTTGCGAAGAATTGCCTACCTCACCTACGCCTTGACTATTATCTTCGTCACCTATGCCACTAGAAGTAGTCACATAATCCTCTGTTCGCTTCTGACTTGCATCCTCCTTTTTCGTTTCTTCTTTTTCTTGCTTAGTGGGAATATGAATTTTCATGCCATCTTCTAGCTTATAGGCCAAATTGATATCTTCTACATAAGCATCTTCTCTAACTCCCCCGTGCTTTGGCAATTGCCTCTTCCATTCTACTATTTACTTTTAGCTCTACCACCCCTTCTTTTACTACGGCACCTGATACATGAACAAAAATTACCTCGTCACTGTATTCGCCCTCGTTTTGGTCTTTCTCTTTTGTTTCTATGTTATTTTCTAACTCTTGGTTAGACATGATATTGTCCTCCTTAGCATATACATAATAGCAAATAAAACCTGCGATAATGGCAGTAATTACGCCTAATATAATTTTTTGTTTTTTATTAAATTGATACATATAATTAACCTCCTTTAAATTTTTAAAATTATTATTTTTTGTTGAAATTTATAAAAAAATAGGATATGATAGGGTAGAAAGGAATAAGATTAAAATGAAACTAAATTTTAAAGTAAAAAAATTATGCTTATTATTTTTGCTTGTATTTTTTCTATTAGCCCAAACTCCCTTTGTTTTAGGAGCTGATAATCCTCCCGAAATAACCTCACGGGGCTGCTATTTTACTAGACAATAAGACTGGTAAAATTTTATATGATAAAAACAAAAATGAAAAAATGTACCCAGCAAGTACCACTAAAATTATGACTGCCATTCTTACTTTGGAAAATTGTGGTTTAGACGAAACGGTTACTGTTAGCTATGATACCGTCATGTCAATTCCAGATGGTTATTCGTCCGCTTCTTTAGAAGTAGGAGAAAACCTAACCGTAGAACAATTGTTAGAACTTTTACTAGTTCATTCTGCTAATGATGCTGCCAATTGTTTAGCCGAATATGTTGGTGGCTCTGTTGAAAGCTTTATTTCTATGATGAATACAAAAGTTAATGAACTTGGTTTATCTAACACGCATTTTACGAATTCCTTTGGTATGCATGACGATAATCATTATACGACGGCAGAAGATTTAGCTACTATCATGAGGTACTGCATCAAAAATGACGATTTTAGAAAAATTTCTGGCAAGGCTTCTTGTGCCATTCCTGCTACTAACAAGCATGAAGCTAGAAGGTATTCTTCTACCAATAACATGATTTTGCCAAATAGCCGTGACTACTACTCTTATTTAACCTGTGGAAAAACTGGCTATACCTCACAAGCTGGTGATTGCTTGGTTTCTTGCAGTTATAAGGATAATTTGGAGTTAGTCTGTGTTATTTTGGGCGGTAAAACCGTAAACGGCGTATCTAGCAGATTTAAAGATACAAAGACCTTGTTCCAATATGGCTATGATAATTTTTCAGTTAAGCCTTTGTTAAATCAAAATGATGTGATAACCAATATCGACATAAAGAATGGAACAAAAGATACCAAAAATTTGGATTTATTAGCCGGTAATGTACTGGAGGCTTTAGTTGATAATTCTTCTACTTTTGATACATTAGAACCACAAATTACTTTAAATGAAGAAATAAAAGCACCAATTGAAACACGGTGATGTTTTGCGGTTATGCTTCTTACACGATTGATGGTATCCAATATAAAGTTGATTTAGTGGCATCACATGCAGTAGAACAGTCTAAATTGTTTTTCTATTTATTAGATATAGGATTTGCCGTTTTACTTTTGATTTTAATTTACTTTGTATTTCTTCGTAAGAAAAAATGTAAGTTTTATGAATTTAAAGGATTGTAAAAATTAGAATAAAAATTTATTTAAGTTTATATATTGCTTGTTTTAGTTGATATTTTGCTAAAAAAGCAATATATAAACTCTTTTTTAATAATCTTTTCCAATAATGATAGTTATATCTACTTTACTTGAACTTGCCTCACTTGTCTCAATGGTTCCTTTTCCTATTACGTCTTTTATATTTTTTAGTAAGGTTTCTTTTACGTTCTTTTTGTTAATAATTGTAGTTTTGCTTGTCGTTGTTGTACTTCCCGTTCTAGTAACGTTAAATCCAGCTCCTTTTAAGGTGTTTACTACTTTTGTTAAACTACTACTATCACCACTACCATTTAGTACTTCAATTTCTAAATTAGTTTTATTGGTATTACTAATCTCTGTTGTTGTTCCATTCTCTGTAGTTTGAGCCTCTTCATTTCCTTCTGTTATGTCTCTATCAAAAAATAGTTCTTGTACTAATTTTTTTGTCTCTTGTTTGTCATAAACAAAAATACTGACATTGTTGGTTTTACTTAATGATGGTACTTCTCCTGGTAGGCTCTCCGTTAACATGTTAGCTGTGTCAAATTCTACTATATATGGTATATAGTCTTTGGCAACGTTGAAGTCTATGTTAGTAAGTACATATTGTTTTGCAACATCTAAAATTTCTCCTAGTTTAAATATGTTTTCTGGTCTTGCAGTTTGTTTTACTACTTGCAAAATGAATTCTCTTTGGGTTCTCATTCTTCCTATATCATTGTCTCCATATTCTACTGGATAAGAGGTTGTTCTTCCATATCGGTCTGGATTGCTGTGTCTAAAACGTACTAGCTGTTCTGCTTTGTTTCCGTCTAGTTTTTGCTCTCCTGCTTTTAAATGAATATGTAAGTCTTGTGAAGTATCGTCATAGTCCATATCAATTGGAACATTAAAGGTAACGCCACCGATTACATCGACTAGTTTGATTAAGGCTTCGGTTTTTATAACAACATAATATTCAATGTTTAAACCTGTGATTTCATTGACTGCTTCTAATGTTTCGTCTGGTCTATGTTTTCTACCATATAAGGCATTGATTTTTTCGTAGGCTGTTGCTTTGGCCGTGCTTTTCCCAGTATAGGTGTCTCTGGGAATAGATAATAAGGTTGCTTTTTGGGTGTTTGGATTGTAAGAAGCTACAATAATAGTATCGGTTAACTCAACACCTTCTTGGTCAGTACTGATTCCTAATAATAAAGCTTTAATTTCTCCTACATCCTTTTTGGAGTTTAGCACCGTTGCTAACATTCCTGATGTTCCTCCACCGTTTTGGTATACTTTATAAGCAAAGACTCCTCCTGCTATTAGTAGTACTAATAATAGTATTAATAGTATTTTCTTTATTGGCTTTTTCTTGTTTTTGTTCTTCTTTTTCTTGTTATTTTTTATCTCTTTATTGTTCATTTGTTTCTTTCCCAAAATGATTCACTCCTAATTTTTCATGCTACTAGTATAGCAAAATTGAATTCAAAAAGCAAGGATTTCACTAAAAAAACACATTTAATATATTGTTTTGGTACATCGCTTTTCCTAAAATAGATTGGTCTATGCTACTGTTTATCTGGTTATTGGCATCAATTTTTCCGTGGGATTGCCACTAGTAAAAGTCCTACATAAATAATTAGAATTCCTCTTAATAACCCATATATCATTCCTGTTGTTTTATTTAATTGACTGACAATTGGTAATTTAGCAATAGCATCTGCTAAAGCCGTTACAAATACTAAAGCAATTCGACTGGCTAAAAATAGCACAATCATAACGCCACCTTTTACAATGTTAATTGCCAAAGCTCTTGCAGTTTCTGGTAACATCGCATTTTTTGCATCTTCTACCATTTGACTTGTTATGTTGTTTTTGCTTTCTTCTTCTCCTCCGCATAATAGCATTTGCTTTTTCGTATATGGTATCTTCTATTGATTCGTCTATACTTGTTACGTTAATGACTAAATTCGAAATTGGTTGATATAATACAAAAGTTATTACCAAAGAAATAACAAAAGCACATAAACCAATCGCTAGTTTAACTAAGCCTTTACGATACGCTAAAAAGGTTGATAATCCTACAATTCCTATAATAATTCCATCAACTACTATTCCCATTTTTGACCTCCTATAAATTTATGATTTCTATCTTATCTCGATAGATAATTCCTGCTATGTTATTGGAAACTACAATGTTAGTAATTTCTTGGTTCGCAATGTAACGTTTGACTAACCATCCCTCCGTATTAATAAATTCTACTTCGGTTCCTAAATTTAGAGCTATGATATTTCCATAGGTGTAAATTTCTTTTGTAACAGCTTGTGCTATGTATTGTTTCGTTCCTTGATTTTCCACATTTACGATGTTTACGACTGAATCTGCTGTAAATAGTCCAGAAGCTTTTTCTTCGATTTCAATGGCATAGTTGTTTAATTCTATGGATTTGAAAATTGGTTTCTTGCTTTCGCTATTAATAAGCATGCTATCTTGCTCATTTTCTATGATGTGAACACTATCCGTATACATACATACAAGTTTGTTTTTGTCTTGGTATTTGATATTGGTAATTAGTTTATCTGGCTCACTTTGATAAGTCTTTTCTAAGGAATTGGTTGGGTCAGTACTTGCTTTTTCAACAGAAATTATTTTGATGTTAGATTGTATGATAGTTCCTGATGTGTCTACTTCTGCAATGGCCAAATGTTTATTATCATTAGAGATTGATACATCTGCTGTTCTGGTAGAAGAAAGGAAGGTTTTAAATTTTGATTTTCCGTTTCCGTCTGGTGCATATACTTCTACTATTGTTTTATAGCTTGTATCTGTTAGCACGACTACAACATATCCATTTTTGTTGACATGTACTTGCGAGATGTTTCCTTCAACCTCTGCTTCCCATGTTATTTCTTTGTCTGTGATTAGGTATAGTTTTTTCCCTTTTTTTTCTGCCATGGCTAGAAATCGGTTAGAAGAGTCAAAGGTTGGATTGGATATTTCCACTTCTAATTCTGCTTCTTCGTTTCCTGTATTACCATAGATAGTAAATTTGTTTTTGTTCAGGATTCCTAGGTATTTGCTAAAGGCATAGATGTTTTCGTCTTGTCCTTCTTTTCTTTCTATGGTGGTTACATTGTCTTGCATAACTTCTTTTCGAAAGATGTTTTTATCAATCCATTCTCTTGCATTTCTATTTTTAGAATAGGTTATGACTAATGCCACAATTGCTATTAGTATGATACTTACTAAGATTGTTATTGCTATGATTGGTTTCTTTTTTTGTTTTATGGTTTCTTTTATGATTTCTTTCCAGTTTTCTTGCATGGCTTTTTCTCCTTGTTTTTCTTTGGTATTATTCTACTATAGGATAGAAAAAAAAGCAAGTAAAATTGCTTTAACGATTCCATGACTTTTTTAATTTTTATAACATCCCAGTTTGGAAATTTGCAGTAATCCCAAATAACCAAAAATAGGGTATAAAGAACTTACCAAATTAGAAAAGCCAACCTTAGAAATTAGGACAGCAGTTATACACATAATTAGCGCAACTTGTGTATAACTTTTCTTGTTCTTTGTTGTATTTTGCAAAAAACTAGTTCCCAGCGAAATAGCAGTCGTGAAAATGGAACCTAATATAATAAAACCGATACACATATTTTAGCCCTTGGAATAGATTAGACACTACATAAACGGCTGGCATTTCTAGCTTTTCTATATCCACATCAACACGGACTAGTAATAAAAATATAATAATAGATAGCAAAATCAAAATTACTGTGCTGATAGTTGTTATTTTTAAGATCTGCTTTTTATCTTGAATATAGTTTTTTAATGTTAGTAGTACAGGTATTAATAAAATACTGTTGTAACTGCTATATAAAATAGCACTTAAAAGAAAGCTAGATTGATTTGTTCTTATGATATAATTTCCAAGTTCTAGTAAATGGAGGTCTTTTAAATTAAGTAGTCCTATTATAACTAAAAATAGAATTAGTAAAGGAACTAACAATTCGTTTGCTTTTACCACACCTTTTACACTTGTCATAAAAATAATAAAAGTTATGGTTGCTAAAATGGTACTTCCTAGCAAGCTATTGATTCCCAGTTCTTGTTCAAAATAAGCACCAAATCCGTGCTATCATAATAAAAAAGGTGATTAAAATAAAGATGTTTATGATGGTATTTATGATTGGTTTTATTTTATTGCCTCTCTTGATTAAAATCTCTAAAAATTCTTTATAGGTACCAACGCCATATTTATTTACAATTTCAAAGGTTTTAAATACGACAAATCCCATGATAAGACAAGATAAAATTAATCCTATCATTCCTTCTATTCCATAGGAAAAGAAGAACAGATATACCTCTTGCCCGAGAGGCAAATCCTGCTCCTATCATAGTTCCTATAATGACAAAAATGACTTTTAAAATATTTTTATTTTTCATAATAAAAAACCCCATATTATTTTATGGGATTTTTTGTTTTTTATTCATCGTCCCGACAAATCCCCACTGGAATCCCCACTGGTTCCGGGTTTAAATGGGGACATTTTTTAATGTCCCCATTTAAACCCGGAACCAGTGGGGATTCCAGTGGGGACGTGGCAATTATTTTTTTCTTCTTCTTATTTGCCAGATGACAATGCCGGCTATGATAATAACAATTGGTACAGCAAATATAATAACTCGAATGATGGTGTCTTGTGCTTCTGTTGCTGTATAGGTTACAACTCCTGTGTCTTTTCTTGCTGTAATGTCTTCTTCTCTATCTACCAAATAGGCAATCGCATTTAATACTAAGTCTTTATTGTAGCTAGCAATTTGGATGGTTGGATATTGTGTTGTTTGGTTTAATGGATAGTCTGAAACAAAGTAGTTTTCACCATAAATTACTAGTTTCGATGTAACGGCACTTTCTCCCGTTTCTTCATTGGCTTCTTTGATGGTTTTTTGTAGCTCTGCTCCTACTAAAAAAGTTCCTGCTTCTTCGTCTCCACTTTTAGTGTCTGCTTGATTGTTAAAGTTAGTTCTGTAATATGAACTTTCACTAGCAAATAGTAAATCGTTTTTTGTTACATTTAATTCTTCTAATTTGTCTTCGTCAATGTTTATTTTAGTCGCATTAACAAATACAACTCCTGTGGTGTTATATAAGTCTTCTGTTATTTTAGAATACTCTATTTCTGGCAAAATTAAATCTGGTGAACCAGTTACCATTTTGCTTGCATCTGTTTCTCTTATAATTCCCTCTTCAAATGGTTTTACGCCATAGGTTTCTAATATTTTATTGACATTTGGCATGTCTTTTTTGGCTGTTATTGCTGAGTTTAACCATAGGATGTTTTTTCCAGATTGGATGTAGTCTGTGATTGCTTTTGTTGCTATTTCATTAAAGTCTTGATTTGGCGTTGTGATAACAAGGGTATCACAATCTTCCGGAATAGTATTATTGGTTGTTAGTAGGTTTAGTGTAGCAATTTCGTTAATTTCATTTTCTAAGTACATGCCTAAATAATTCATATTTTGCGCTAAGGAAAAGGTACTATAACCTTCTAAGAAATATACTTTTGGTATTTTTTGGCTTGTAACAGATACGATGCTACTGGTTAGTTTTTCTTCTGCTATACTAATGGTTTCATAAGTAGATGTATCATAGGTTACTAAGTCTTCTTCTGATAATATTTTGTATTTTTCTCCACATTCTACAATGATTCCTTGTATTCCACTTTCTATTCCATATTTGTTTGCTAAATCTGGTCTACTATTTGTGTCTACTGATTCTGCTGTGATTTTTTCATTTGCTTTCTTATATTGCTTTGCTAGGTCTAGGTTAGCATCACTTTCTTCATATCCTACAAAATAGATTTTTACATCTTTGTCGATTCCTTTTACTTTTTCTTTACTTGCTTCTGTTAGTGTGTATAATTTTTCTTGAGTAAAGTCAATTGGTGCTAATTCTAATTTTTGCATGATAATGTTGATGGCTATGAAAACAGCTATAATGATGGCTACTAATAGGCATGTCATTGTTCCATTAATAAGCCATTTCTTTTTTATGATTTCTATTAATTGGTTTGGTTTTTTATCACTTTTATTTTTTTGTGATTTTTCTTTTTTCTCTTTCAATTTAATTCCCTCCTATCTCACACTTTTTCTTCTTTGCATAAATATCGTTGTAAGTAGTAAACATGCTACAGTGAACACGATAAATGTTACTGTGTCTGCTATGTCAATTTGCCCCTCTGGGAATTTTGAAAACATGTTGATTAAAGAAAAATTAGTAAATATTGTGCTAAATTGTGGTAAAAACCACGTTAAGATAAAGAATCCTATGGTTATAACGCCTGCTATGATTTGATTTTCTGTTATGCTAGAGGCTAATATTCCAAATGATATATAAGCCATAGCTAATAATATAAAGCCTAACATGGTTACTAAAGCTGTTGTAATGTGTGGTGCTCCAAAAAAGCTTAAGATAGCAAAATACATAAAAGTGCATAGTAAAGTAATGATTACAATCAAGGTAGCTGCTATAAATTTTCCTATTACTAGTTTTGTGATGCTAATTGGTGAAGTAAGTAATAGCTGCTCGGTTCCATTTTTTCTTTCTTCTGCTATTGTTCTCATAGTAAGGATAGGAACAATAAAAGTTAAGGTTGTTGCTCCTGAATAGAATATATATTCAAAGTTTGTACTTTGATATTTAAATACATCAGTATAAAAAAATATGCTAAACATGATTAAGAATAATCCTATAAATACATATCCAATTGGAGAATAAAAATAAGATTTTACTTCTTTCTTAATAACTGCCCACATTATTTATTCCCTCCTTCTATTAATTTCATAAAGGCATCTTCCAAGGTTGTATCTGCCTTTTTCATTTCAAAAACAGTAACATTTTCTTTGGCAAGCTCTGCAAAAATAGTTTTTCTTAGGTCAACTTCTTTATTCGCTTCAATTACATATTGTTTGGTTTCGATACTTTATAGCTGTAGGATGTAGCTGTCGATGTGTTCCCCTCATATGTG
>CANRXN010000007.1 GCA_947643945.1 uncultured Clostridium sp. | reverse complement strand
TATTTCCTTCTAAATTGCTAATTACTTTTTTGCCTGCTGTTTGGAAAACATGGCAGATGGCATTGTTTGTCATGGTTTTTCCATTTGTGGCAGTTACAGCAATAATAGGACAATCTATTTTAAAATATTTAAAAATGGCAGGGTTCCAGTCGTAGGCAATTTTTCCCAAAAAATTGCCTCCATTTTTTCGGGCTATTTTTAGTGCTAGATACAATATTTTCATGATAAGTAGAATAAAAAAGTTTTTCATTTTGGGGCTCCTTTCGAAGTTTTTATTTGTTATTATTATAGCACAAGGAAAAGCTAGCGTAAATGAAAAGTGATAAATTGATAAAAAGTTTTCTTTTATAGGCAGATAACCAAATTTACATATTTTACTTGTAATATAGCCCTAATTGTAGTAAAATAACACCAGAGGTAAAGAGGTTGAAAAAAATTACAATAATTCTTTTTCAACCAAATTTGAGAAAGTGTGAATAAAAATGAAATACCAAAACCGTACCAAAAACTTAGCAATCCAAGAAAACAACTACTATGTTGTAATCGACTTCGACAAAACAATAACAGCAAGTAAAAGCCTAGACTCTTGGATGGCAATTATCGACTTTAACATCTATGGAGAAGATTGTAAAAAAGAAATCGAAAAATTAAATGAAACCTATGCACCAATTGAACTAGATTATCAAATAAGCAAAGAAAAAAAAGAGCAATACATGATAGAATGGTACCAAAAAAGCATGGACTTATTATACCAATATGGCTTAACCAAAACCAACTTACAAAAATCTTTACAAAAAGAAACCTTACTATTAAGAGAAGGTGCCAAAGAATTTTTTAAAAACTTAAATGATAGCCAAATACCAGTTATTATCCTATCAGCAGGGATAGGAAATGTCATAGAAGAATTTTTAAAACAGCAAGAAATTTATTTTAATAACATACATATTATTAGTAATTTTATTCAATTTAAAGGTGACAACATGCAAAAATTTGAAGGAGAATTACTACATTCTATGAACAAAACCATAGAAGGAAAATTGCCAAAAAACTGGCAGGACAAAATTAGTAAGACCAAATATGCCATTTTATTACGGTGACTTAATAGAAGATATTCGGTATGGTGCCAAAAGATAAATTAGATAAAACACTTACCATTGGCTTTCTTAACAAAAACATAGAACAAAATTTAGAAAGCTATTGTAAACACTATGACATCGTGCTAACCAAAGAAGAAGCTACCTTTTATGAGGTAGAAAAAATAATAAATGAAAAGGAAGGAAGTAAAGTAAAATGAAAAAATTGGGAAATGTATTATGGGGGCTTGTACTAATTACAATAGGAGTGATTTTTGGGTTGAATGCGGTTGGATTAACCAACATCAATGTCTTTTTTCGTGGATGGTGGACATTATTTATTATCGTGCCAAGCTTTATTGAACTAATTAGAAGTAACAGCAAAACAGGGAGTTTTATTTGGCTATGTATAGGAATTGCCTTATTACTTTGTGCACAAAATATTTTATCCTTTAGCTTAATTTCCAAATTAATTCTACCATTTATTTTAGTTATGATAGGATTAAGTATGATATTTAAAGACACTTTTAATAAAAAAATAGCAGAAAAAATAAAAGTATTAAATGCTAACAAAGAAAATTTTGAAGGATATTGTGCTACTTTTGGCGGACAAAAAGTAGATTTATCTGGACAAGAATTTAATGGTGCTAACTTAGATGCCGTTTTTGGAGGGGTGGAATTAGATATTTCCAATGCGATTATCAAAAAAGACCAAGTAATTAATGCCAATGCTATCTTTGGAGGCGTGGAAATAAAAGTACCATCTAATGTCAACATTAAAATAAAGGCAACCCCAATTTTTGGTGGTATAGACAATAAAGTAAAAACAAATTACAATGAAAGCCTTCCAACTATTTATATTAATGGAACAGCCATGTTTGGAGGTGTAGAAGTAAAATGACACCGTTACAAAAAATAATAAAATATGGAGCCGTTGGTTTTGCAATTTACCTATGCCTTATGATTATTAGTATGACCATTTTTGTAATTACTGCCATTTTTGGAATTACAACAGGAATGGAGATATTTAACCAAAATAGTCAAAACACAGCAATGCTAACCAAGTGGGAGCAAGAATACGAAAATATTACTAGTTTAGATATTGACTTAGAAATTTGTAAGTTAACGATTAAAAAAGGCGAGAAACTAAAGGTAGAAGCAAGTAATGTAACACAAGATTTTGAGTGTAAAGTAGAACAAAATGAATTAAAAATTAAAGAGACACCAAAAAGTAGATGGTTTTTTAATCAATTAAACGAAGCCGTAGCAGAGGTTATTATTTATGTGCCAGAAACTTTAGAACTAAGAGAAGCTAAGATAGAAACAGGCATTAATGAAACCAGTATGGAATATTTAAAAGCAGAAAAAGTAGATATCCAAATGGGATTAGGAAAATCCCAAATCCAAGAATTAATTGCTGGTAATGCTAAAATAGAAGCAGGTGCTGGAGAGTCTAAAATCGAAAACAGTCAAATTGAAAGCTTAAAATTACAAACAGGTCTTGGCAGTTTAAAACTGACAAGTAAGATTTTAAAAAATGCTGATATTGATTGTGGAATGGGAAAAGTAGAAATCGATTTAATAGGAAAGCCAGAAGATTACCAAGTAAAGGCAGAAACAGGGTTGGGATCCTTTAAGGTAAATGGCAAACAAGTTAGTGATAACCAAGTAATAGGAGAGGGAAATAGCATAATTAAAGTAGAAGCGGGAGTAGGAGAAACAGTCGTTAATTTACAAGAAGAATTATAAGAAAAGAGGAAATGAAAAATGAAAAAAGTAGCCATTTTTGGGTCAACAGGATCCATTGGAGAAAGCACCTTAAATGTCATTCGAGAAAACCAAGATTTGTTTCAAGTAGTAACCTTGGTTGCTGGTAAAAATATCGAAAAATTAATTCAGCAAATTGAAGAATTTAAGCCAAAAAATGTATACATTACAGCCAAAGAAAATGCTGATAAATTAAAAGAAAAATACTCACAGCTAGCCGTTTTTTATGGTAAAGAAGGAATGGAGCAAATCTCTAACTTAACAGATTTTGACGTAAGTGTATCTGCTTTGGTAGGAATTGCTGGATTACAACCAACCTACAACATGATAAAAAATGGAAAAACTGTCCTACTTGCGAACAAAGAGGTCTTAGTAGCAGGCGGTAAGTTAATTATGGATACTGCCAAAGAAAATAAGGCTACTTTGCTTACGGTAGATAGTGAGCATTCTGCCATTATGCAATGCTTACAAGGAGAAAGACAAAATAAAATAGACAAAATACTATTAACTGCTTCAGGAGGACCTTTTTTTGACAAAGAGATAACAAGCGATATAACCCCAGAACAAGCATTAGACCATCCAACTTGGAAAATGGGCCCAAAAGTTACAATAGATTCTTCTACCATGATGAACAAAGGCTTTGAAGTAATTGAAGCAAAATGGTTATTTGATGTTGCCCCAAGCCAAATTCAAGTTGTGGTTCATAGAAAAAGTATTGTACATTCTGCGGTACAATTTGGAGATGGAACGATTATGGCAAATTTAGGACCAAAATCGATGCAAATACCAATTGCGTATGCTTTAAATTATCCCAATCGATTAGCCAATAACATAGAAAAGATTGATTTATTTGAAATATCAAGTTTATCTTTTGAAAAACCAGATTTGGAAAAATTCCAATGCCTAAAGTTGGCTTTTGAGGCAATCGAAAAAGGACATAGCTATCAAGTGGTTTTAAATGCTGCTAATGAAGTTTTAGTGGATGCTTTTTTAAACCATAAGATATTATATACAGACATTCCTAAAAAGATTAAGATGATGCTAGATAAGCATACTTTAGTGGAATTAGATACGGTAGAAGATATTTTGGCTTTGGATAAAGAGGTAAAGGAAAAGACAAGGGAATTGATAGGAGCCTAAGGCTCCTCTATTAAATCCTTCCAATATTTTTTCGGCATAAACTGCATTTGGCACTTTAGATTTTTCCTTTCACTAATTGCAATCGTCTTAAAAAACGACTTCCATAATTCCTGATAAGCTTTTTCTTCTAAAGAAAGAGCAGGAATTTTTAAACCAGAACTATCCACAATCTTATATTCTTGTTTATGATAAAGCAAACAAATATCTCTATTTTTATCATGAATAATAAAATCTTGATTTGGCAAACGATTCATAAAATGCTGTCCTAAAGGTTCGATAATATTATTATCTGGGTGGATGGAAGCATAATACAAGTGGTTCTCCAACTCTTGAAAACGAAGCAACCCTTTTAAACGGTGGCATTCGCCAAAACTTCTTTTTTTCATAGCCATCACTTTAAAGACATAAGGAATGGTAAGCCTATTGTTTATCTTAGGTCCTACCATAAAGCCATCGAAGAGATATTTTAGTAAGTTTAGTTCTTTTTCTTTTTCATTGGAAAGAAAGGCATAGTAAGTATTATAAAGAGCAGTATAGCCAATATTTTTTTCGATACCTGCAAAAACTCTTTTTGCTTTTTCCAAATTAGCCTCAAAAATAACAGGTGTATACAAAAAATTAGGAGTATAGTTAGATTCTACTTCAATTTTTTGTGGCAAAGTTTTGGTCACAAAACAATCAAACACAAGACTTAAAAAACCTTCAAACGTACCATCATATAAATAGGTTTTTGTTACAAACTTCCTGTTAGGCATTTTATTTTATCCTCCTTGGTTGGTGTTAATTTATCAAAAAGAGATAATTGTTTAAATTCTGGTAGTGGCAATCCATTTCTTTCTTGGTAAATTAGGTTTGTTTCAATAAAGTTTTGATTAAACTTATAGACTTTGTCATAGTATTTTCCCTTACAAGTAATAAAGTATTTGGCTCTTTTTAAGGTAACACCTAGTTTTTTTAGGGCTTCAAAATCAAGCAAGAATTCACGCCTTGCTCGTATAATTTTTTTGGCAGAAATAACACCAATACCAGGGATTCGAAGCAAGGTAAAATAGTTGGCTGAATTGATTTCAATGGGAAACTTATCTAAGTTTCGTAAAGCCCAATCACATTTAGGGTCTAAAATATGGTTAAAATTAGGATGGGTTTCATTTAATAATTCATTTGCTGTAAATCCATAAAAACGAAGTAGCCAGTCTGCTTGGTAAAGTCTGTTTTCACGAAGTAGAGGAGGAGCCTCTAAGCTTGGTAAGTTTTTATCGTTATTTACACTGATGTAAGCAGAGTAGTAAACTCGCTTTAAATTTAGTTTTTGGTATAAACCTTCTGTTAATTTTAAAATTTTTAAATCACTTTCTGGTGTTGCTCCTACCATAAGCTGAGTGGTTTGCCCGAGCTGGCACAAAGGCTTTCCTAAATTTACTTTTTTCTAGTTTATTTTGTTTAATTCCATTGGAGATGTAAGTCATTGGCATTAAAATGCCATCTTTGTGCTTTTGTGGTGCTAGTAATTTTAAACTATCATTAGAGGGTAATTCAATGTTGATGCTAAGCCTATCTACTAAAATTCCTAGTTTATCGATTAATTCTTGGCTACAGCCGTGGAATGCTTTTACAATGAATGTAACCATTAAAATGATATTCATTTCTTAAAATGGTTACGGTTCTTATTAGCTGCTCCATGGTGTAGTCAGGGGATTTGATAACAGCTGAACTTAAGAAAAGTCCTTCAATGTAATTTCGTTTATAAAAATTGATGGTTAAATCGGCTACTTCTTGTGGGGTAAAGGTGGCTCTTCTAACCGCGTTGGTGGCACGATTGATACAGTATTTACAATCATAGATGCAAGCGTTGCTAAATAGAATTTTTAATAAAGAAATACACCTTCCATCGGCACCCCAACTGTGACAAATACCAGCAAGGCTACCATTTCCAATTCCATTTGCCGTATTTTTTCGATTGCTTCCACTAGAGCTACAAGAGGCATCGTATTTGGCAGAGTCTGCTAAGATTTTTAATTTTTCTAATAAATCCATTTTTATTTTCATTCCTTTTTTGTGATATATACGGGCTAATATAATTGATAATCGATTCGAAACGTATGTTTGTATTTATTATACCACAAAAAATCAAAAAGTCAAATGTTTGTTTGCAAAAAATTATAAAAAAGAAAACTTACCTTAAAATCAACTTAGGTAAGCTTTCTTTTAACATATTTATAACACCACCAACATTTTTTTTTAATAAATTTCGAAAATTCCTCTGGGTTATTTTTCTTAAAACAAGCCTTACTAATTAAAAAAGCATGAGTTTTATCAATATAAAGGTAGAAAAACGAAGGAGTTTCAAAGGCTTTGTATAAGCGATAATATTTAAAATTGGAATATTGTTTATTGTCTTCTATGGTAAAATATTTTTGGTAAAACTTAAAAGTAAATTTCTGTTCTTGCCTAATTTTTTCGCTTTCATATTCTTTTTTTACGGTAGAAATAGGGCGAAAATAACGCCAAAGAATAAAACCTGTTAAGCCACAGCATAACAAGATGGCAATGGATAGGTTATGGTATTTTACTTGTAATATTAAACCAAATAAAATAAAAGCAGTAACAGCTACGGTGTAAGTAACATAGGTAAAATGATATTTATGGCTGTGAAAGCCTAAAAATTCATTGTATACGTCTTTTGTGTATTGAGTTGTGTTGGTAAAAAGTAGTTTCAAATTTATCACCTGTAATAGAGTATAACATATTTTGAAGGAAAAGGGAATGAATTGCCCCCATTAGTAATATAAAAACAAATTTTATGCACAATTTTGGAACTACCATCATATAATTGATACAAGAGGTGAAATCAGCTATGGCCTATTCAGAACGAGAACTATTAGCAAGAATCATACAATGCGAAGCAGGAGGGGAAGGAGACAATGGCATGAAGGCAGTTGCTTCTGTTACTATGAATCGAGTAAACGTACCAAATGGTGAATATGCAAGAGTATCTGGAGGTGGAAGTATACGAAATATTATATTTCAGCAAGGACAATATGACTGTGCTAGAGAAACCATAAGAAACCAGTATAATCCGCAAAATATCTATAACATGACACCAACAGAAGAACACTACTATATTGCCGATTGGGCGATTTCTGGAAATCGATTAAACGAAATAGGAGACTGTTTGTGGTACTTAAATCCATTTAGACCAACCTGTGGTCAAACCTTCCCAAGCAATGGTTCTGGAACTTTTCATACCAGACTAGGAGACCATTGTTTTTACAGACCAACTAGCAAATATGCTGACACATAAACGTTAACTTTGAAAGGAGAAAAACAACAATGGAAAACCAAGAAAGAAAAACCAACCAAAGAGAAACAAGGCAGGTAGACATCAACCAAAACACGCCAGAAATTTTAACCAATTCCATTTACACACCAGCTTTTTTAAGAGAACAAATTGGAAAACTAATGAGAGTAGAATTTCTAATTGGAACCAACAACCTAGTAGACAGAATAGGAATCTTACAAGATGTAGGAGCAAGTTATATTTTATTACGCTCTTTTGAAAATGACAGTTTAGTATATTGCGACATTTATTCCATTAAATTTATAACCATCTCAACTACGGGCATTTATGGTGCTAGACCCAATAATAATCAATATCCATATTACTAATTGCAAAAAAGAATAAAAAATGCTATAATGTGAAAGAATAGGGATAGAGGGATTGAGGGGACGTTCCTTAAAATCCCTGTTTTAGGGATTATGGGGACAGTCCTTAGCTGTATGAAGCAAAGCGAGTTACAGATAAGTTATCCCGTAGGATAGTCCTTAGGGAGGAATATTAGATGTACGATGTTATAATAATAGGAGCAGGACCATCAGGAATATCAGCAAGCTTATATACACGGAAGAGCCAATTTGAAAACATTAATTTTATACAAAGAACAAGGAGCCTTAGAAAAGACGAACAAAATCGAAAACTATTATGGCTTTGAAAAGGGAATTGGTGGAAAACAATTATATGAAGCGGGAATTAGTCAAGCCAAAAACATAGGAGTGGAAGTAAAAAAGCAAGAAGTTATAAATATTCGGCTTCATAGAAAATGGTTTTTCTATCAAAACTTTAGAAGATAGCTATGAAGCAAGATGTGTTATACTAGCAACGGGAGACAAGAAAAATAAGCCAAACATTAAAAACATAGAAGCTTTTGAAGGACGAGGTGTTAGCTACTGTGCTATTTGTGATGGCTTTTTCTATCGAAACAAAGAGATTGCTGTGCTAGGAAGCGGAAATTATGCCATAGCAGAAGTAAACGAACTAATCAATTTAGCTGGGAAAATAACTATTTTAACCAATGGCGAAAAAGCACCTGAAGTAAGATTAGATAGTGATAACATAGAAATTAACACCAGAAAAATAGAAGCCATTGATGGCAAGGAAAAAGTAGAAACTATAAAATTTGAAGATGGACAAGACTTAAAGCTAGATGGCGTATTTGTAGCCACGCGGTGTTGCTCGGTAGTATTGAATTTGCTAAAAAATTAGGAATTCTTACACGGAAAAAGTGAGCAAGGAAAAGAAAAAATCATGGTAAATGAAAATATGGAAACCAATATAAAAGGGATTTATGCTTGTGGCGATTGTACGCGGGCGGTTTACTTCAAATTTCTAAGGCTGTATATGAAGGAACAAAAGCCGGAATGGAAGCCATCAAGTACATAAGAAAAAGTAATCAATAGTTTTAAGAAGATTTTTAAGTAACTTTATAATATTCTTAAGTGGCTAAAAATCTTGTTATATAAAATTAAAATAGATGTGCAATTGGGGACGGTTCTTTTTTCACATTACCTGTACCAATGTGAAAAAAGAACCGTCCCCAATTGCACAAAAGAAGGAGGAAGAAAAAGTGAGTGTTTTAAAAATAAGTAACGAAAATTTTAAAGAAGAGGTATTAAATGAAGAAAAGCCAGTCCTAATTGATTTTTATGCAGATTGGTGTGGACCATGCCAAATGATGTCACCAATTATAGATGAAATTGCAGAAGAAAAAGAAGGTAGTCTAAAAGTTGGAAAAGTAAATGTTGACGAAAATCAAGAATTAGCCATGGAATATGGTGTTATGAGCATACCAACTATGGTGCTATTTAAAGGTGGCAAAGTGGAAAATACTTTTGTTGGTGTAAGAAGTAGAAGTGAAATATTGGAAGCCATTGAGAAGATTTCTTAATGATTTTGAAGAAGATTTTGGGGACGGAGGAAAAAATCGTGGTTAATTAAACAATTATACCATGATTTTTTCCTCCGTCCCCAAAATCATTTGCATATCATTAGGCAAGTTACTTTCAAAGCTTAAAAGTTTTTTAGAGACAGGGTGAATACATTGGATTTTAGAACTATGCAAAGCTTGTCTTGCAATGAATGAGGAAGGTCTACCATATAAAGTGTCACCGAAGTAGTGGTGCACCAAGGGATGCCATATGAACACGGATTTGATGGGTACGACCAGTTTCTAAACTACATTTTACAAGACTAAAGTCATGCCATTGTTTAAGGACCTGGTAATTGGTAATAGCTATTTGACCATTGCTATTATCAATACATCTTTCAATAATACTATCTGGGTTTCTAGCAATTGGCTTAGAAATAACACCAGTTTTAGGTGCTAAGTGTCCGTGTAACAAAACATAAATATTCTTTTTGAAAGGTTTTATTCGCCATTTGCTTAACAAAACTTTCATGAATGTATTCACATTTAGCAAAAATAACTAAGCCGAGAAGTACCTAAATCTAAACGATTGACAGGGCGAATTTTCTTAGCTAATCCGAATTGTATCAAAGTGGTATTTGATGCCGTTAGAAAGTGAGTCGGTATAATGTAATCTAGAAGGATGAATAGGGATACTAGAAGGCTTATTAACTACCATAAACCATTTGTCTTCGTAGATAATGTCTAAGCCGCATTTTGACTGCTACGATATTAGTGTTGTCTTCTGGATAAGATAAGTCTATTTCTAAGATATCTTTTTGACGAGGGGTACACCTTGTGTCACAGATATTTTGGTTTATTGTAATTTGCTTGTTTTTTATTAGTTTATTTAAAAGTCTAGTTGAGATTTCTAATTTTGTTTTTAAAATTTCATGGATGTTTTTAGCTAAATCTTCTTTTTTTATGGAATAGGTTAGTTTCATGTCTTTTCTCCTTTGTTTACTATTATAGCGTGTTTTACAGAAGAAAGCAAATTTTAGGATAAGGTGTGTTTTTGAAAAAACGAAGTGAGTTCGTACAACAAGCTGACTTAATTCCTAACTTTTGATAAAATGTAATCGTGAAATGTGCCTATTTTATATAGAAATGGAAATAATAAACATAAGAAAAAGGAGAGGAGAAAAAGAAAAACAAGGGAATAACACTAATTGCACTAGTAATTACGATTTTATTCTCTTATGACGAAAAATTAAAATTTAGTAATAGCAAAGGTTTCCTCCTAACAATAATTTAGAAATTATAAAATTTTCACATATTTGAAAGATGAATTGTAAAAAATAAATACAAGTTCATCTTTTTTTGAATTTATAATGAAAAAATTGAAAATAAGTGATATAATGCCAATTAATAAAGGATAATTAAATTTGGCAGACGGTGTTTGCCAAATTAGAAAGAAGGAAAATAATGGAAAAACAATTAATAGATAAAGAAGCAATTTCTAATGAGTTGGCAGAAGAAATAAAAAAGTTAGTATTAGAGGCAAGAAACAAAATATCTAAAGAAGTAAACGGAACACTGGTAGATACATATTGGAATATAGGAAAAACTATAATTGAAAAAGAGCAATCTGGAAAAATAAAGGCAGAATATGGAAAAGCAATATTATTAAATGTTTCAAAAAAATTAACAAATGATATTGGTAAAGGTTTTTCAAAAAGTAACTTATTCAATATGAGAAGATTTTATCTAGTTTATTCGAAAATTCCAGAGGCGTCTGGAATTTTGGGATGGTCACATTATTGTGAGTTAATAGCTATTAAAGATGAAAATAAAAGAAATTTTTACGAAAAAGAAACTATTAATAGTAAATGGTCAGTTAGATAATTACAGAGACAAATAGAAACATCACTATTTGAAAGATTATTATTATCAGATGGAAAAGCAAATAAAGAAAAGGTTTTACAATTAGCAAAAGAAGGACAAATATTAAATTCACCAGAAGACATGATAAAAGATCCATTTGTTTTTGAATTTTTAGGAGTTCCTGAGAAAAAGCCATTGTTGGAAAAAGATTTAGAATATAAATTAATTAAGCATATTGAAAAATTTTTGTTAGAATTGGGAAAAGGATTTATGTTTGTAGGTTCACAACAAAGAGTTACACTTGGGAATGTGCATTATTATGTGGATATGGTATTTTACAATAAAATTTTGAAAGCCTATGTGTTAATAGACTTAAAAATGGGAAATTTGAAACCAGAAAATTTTGGACAAATGAATATGTACTTAAATTATTATGAAGAAGAAGTAAATGATGAAGGAGATAATAAACCTATTGGAATCATACTTTGTGCAGAAAAAGATAATGTTGTTGCAGAATATAGTATGGGAGGACTAAACAATAATTTATTTGCATCAAAATATACATATTATATACCAAAACAAGAAGAATTAATTGCACAAGTAGAACAAGTTATAAAAGAAAATGAAAAAGAAACAAATGATGAAAATAAATAATAAATCAAAAATTCCAGACGCGTCT
>CANRXN010000006.1 GCA_947643945.1 uncultured Clostridium sp. | reverse complement strand
TGACAGTAGTATTTACTTGCTATTCCAAAGTGTCCTTGATTAATTGCTTCGTATCTTGCTACTTTTAAGGTTCTTAAGACTAAGTTAGATACTACTTTTTCTTCTTCTTTTCCTTTTACTTCTCCTAATATTTTGGCAAATTCTTTTGGATAGATGTTATCTTGATTTGCTTTTATTTTCATACCAAAGTTAAATAAGAATTTGTTTAGTTCTTTAATTTTTTCAAGGTCTGGCTCTTCGTGAACACGGTAAATAAATGGTGCTTCTAACCAAAAGAATTTTTCTGCTATGGTTTCATTGGCCGTTAGCATAAATTGCTCAATAATTTCGTGGGCAAATGTGGTTTCATATTTAGAAATATTAGTTACTTTTCCATCCATATCTAAGTCGATTTTACTTTCTGGAATGTCTAAGTTTAGGTAACCCTGTTCTATCCTTTTGTTTTTTAAGATTTTGGCTAGTTCTTCCATTAATTTAAAATGAGAAATATATGGTTCATATTTTTTTATGGTTTGCTGATTGGAATTTTCTATGATTGCTTGTACATCTGTATAGCTCATCCTTTTAGTAACATTAATAATCCCTTTTACGATTTCACTGGCTATTACATTTCCTTTGCTATCGATTTCCATGATGCAAGATAAAGTAAATCGGTCTTCTCCTTCATTTAAGCTACAAATCCCGTTTGATAGTTCTCTTGGAAGCATGGGAATAACTCTTCCTAACATATAAATGCTAGTTCCTCTTAATAATGCTTCTTGGTCTAGTAAGCTATTTTCTTTTACATAGAAACTTACATCGGCAATGTGTACTTCTAATTTGTAATTTCCGTTTTTTAGTTTTTCTACACGAACCGCATCGTCTAAGTCTTTTGCATCTTCACCATCAATGGTAAAAATTTCTCTATCTCGAAAATCGACTCGATTGGGTATGTCTTTTTTGTCTACTTTATTTTCAAAATGTTTTGCTTCTTGCACAACCTGCTCTGGAAAGGTGGATGGTAGATTGTATTCTTTGATTAATGATAGCATATCAACTCCTGCTTCGTTTACATTTCCGGAGTACTTCTAAGATTTTTCCTTCTGCTTTTTTTCCGTTTAGAAGGATATTTGGTTATTTTTACTAAAACTTTATGGTTGTTTCTTGCTTTTCCCATATCTTTTTTAGGGATAAAAATGTCGGTTCCAAAATTTTTGTCGTCTGGCACTACAAATCCAAAGCTTTTGTTGTTTTGGAAGATTCCTACAATCGTGTCTTTTTCATGCTTTAGGATTTTTACAACTTTTCCTTCTGCACTTTTAACTTTGTTTTCTTCTTCTAAGATTTCAATTAATACTCTGTCTCCGTTTAGTGCATTTAATGAATTTTCTTTGCCTATGTAAATTTCGTCCTGATGGTCTTCTAATCTTACAAAACCAAAGCCTTTTTGGTTTTTTCGGTAGATGCCATCATAGTAAGTTTTTTCGATTAGACGATATCTATTTTTTCTGTTTTTTTGTATTTTGAAGTTTAATTCTAAATTGCCAAGTATTTCTAAGAAGTCCCTATATTCTTTTTTGGGTACTCTCATTATCATGGCAATTTCTTTTGCCTTCATAGGCACATAGTCCTTGTCTTTCAGTAATTCTAAGATTTTCTGTTCTTGTTCTTTCATTATTTTTTCCTTTCTCTTATATTGATTTTTTCGAAAAAAGAGCAAGTTTTAATAAAACCGCTCTTCTTACTATTTTTTCTATGCCATATATAATATACCCAATGCTATGGTTAGTATTGCAAATACTACTGCTAATATAATTGTCCATTTTTTTTGTTTTCCTTCTTTGGTTCTTCCTTTGTTTTTCTCAAAGAAGTTGTTTGTTGATGAACCTGTTATGGTTGAAGATAGTCCTGCATCTTCTTTTGATTGGATTAGTGTTAGTATAATTAAGACTACTGCTACCATAAAGTAGATTACAATTAGTATTCCTTTTGCTATTTCCATTTATTTTTTTCCTCCCTACGGTTTCTCTCTTTTTAATACTACGCTATTGTAACATAATTTTTTCCAAAATGCAAATACTTTTTGAAATTTCTCTAAATTTTGTTGATTTTTTGCTCCTCTTTTAAAATACACCACGTTCCTATTGGTTCTGGCAAATCTTCAAATGTCATTTTCTCTTTCGTAACAGGATGCTGAACTGTAAGGCTATAAGCCCACAAAGCAATTTGCTTTCCTTGTCCCCTTGTTCCATACTTTTGATCCCCAAAAATACTATGACCAAAATGTGCTAATTGTACCCTTATTTGGTGATGTCTTCCTGTATGTAAATCAATTTCTAATAGGCTTAAATCCTTTACTTCATTATGCTTTAAAACTTTATAATCTAACTTGGCAAGTTTTGCATTTTTCTTATCCTTGGTTACCACCTTACTCATATTATGTCTTTCATCTTTATATAAATAGTCTTCTAGGCTTCCTTGCTTAGGAAAAACTTTTCCATCCACTACTACTAAATACTTTTTCTTGAACGTTTTTTCTCTTACTTGATTACTTAGTCTTGAAGCTGCTTTTGAAGTTTTAGCAAAAATCATGATTCCGCCAACGGGTCTATCTAACCTATGAACTAGCCCTAAATAGACATTCCCTGGCTTGTTGTATTTTTCCTTGATGTATTGCTTTACAAGAGTTAGCATATCTAAGTCTTCTGTTTTATCTGCTTGTGATGGAATGTTTGGCATTTTTTCTACTACGATTATGTGATTGTCTTCAAATAATATTTTTAAGTTTTGCATCTCTTTCTCCTCCATCCCCAAAATCATTGCTCCCATCTTCCATAAATCCCACAAGGTAGCACTAACTTAGAATTTTCCATAGGTAGTCCAATTTCGCCACATTCTAGCTTTCCTTTCTGTTTCTTATCTACCGTTAATGCTAAAATATTTTGTAAAACCATACTTGAAATTCCTGTTGTATAAGAATTAATCAAGAAAAATAGTGGATCGGCCGATAACACTTGCGTACATAATTCTACTAAATCATAAATGTTGTTTTCAAATTGCCAAACTTCTCCTTTTGCTCCTCTTCCATAAGATGGCGGATCCATGATAATGGCATCATAATGGTTGCCACGCCTAATTTCTCGGCTTACAAATTTTACAACATCGTCAATGATAAAGCGAACTTTTTTATCTTGTAATCCAGAAGAAATCACATTTTCCTTTGCCCATGTTGTCATTCCTTTTGAGCTATCTACATGACATACTGATGCTCCTGCTGATAAGCAGGCAACCGTTGCCCCGCCCAGTATATGCAAATAAGTTTAATACCTTAATTTCTCTTTTGGCATTTCTAATTTTGTTTATCATCCAATCCCAGTTGACAGCTTGCTCTGGAAAAAGTCCTGTGTGCTTAAAGCCCATAGGTTTAATGTTAAAGGTCAGGTTTTTGTAATGCACTTGCCATGCTTTTGGCATTTTCTTTTTAAATTCCCATGCACCACCACCAGTTTTACTTCTATGATAGGTTGCATTGATTTCTTTCCATTTGTTTGGATAACTTTTGTCCTTCCAAATAATTTGTGGGTCTGGTCTTGCTAAGATTACGTCTCCCCATTTTTCTAGCTTTTGACCATCTGCCATGTCTAATATTTTATATTCTTTCCATTCGTTTGCAAGTTTCATATTTTTTGGGTAGCTTAAATTAACTACTATTCCTCCCTTTTCTTAGAATAGTATTATTTTACCATATTTGGTTGGTTTTTCCAAGGATATTTCGAATAAATTATTATAATTTCTCTAAAAATTGATTTAATTCTATATCAGCTTACTCTAAGATGCTTTTTAGCGTTCCCTTTGCAATTTCATAATGCATGGGAATAATAAAAACTCTTTTTGTTTCTTCATTTATGTATTTAACATGACTACCTTTTTGTGATATCTTACAAAATCCTAATTTTTCATTGCTTTGATAATTTTTTCTGGAGGTAGCACAGGATACTTTGAACTCATACTGCCACCTCCAATGTTGTAATAAACACATCTTTAGGTTGTTCTGGCTTTTCTGTTTGGGTATATAACTCTAACGCTTCTTTTAAATTTTGCATAGCTTCTTCAATTGTTTCTCCCTGCGATGCTACATTGTTATCAATGCATTTTGCTACATACCAATTTTCTTCTTTTTGTATCATTACATTATACTTTATGCTCATATATCTATTTCTCCTTTCGTTGTTTTATGTTATACCCTATTTGTGTCCTAAATTCAAACATTTTGTAAAATTTTCATGAAATTGCATATCATAAAAAAATTAATCATGGCAAATGTAAAAAAAGCGATAACCACAGTCGTTAATAACTTATGCCTTCTTATTTTTTGATAAAATCTGCTTGTCCACCCTTCCTTTGCCATTTCCAATCGATTTAATTTGGTTTGATACCTAACTTGAAAAACTTCATCTTTTGCATATTCCATATAAAAAATCTCCCTTCTTATTTTTTCCTTATATGTATATGCTAGAAAATTTTAAAATATTCCTATATTTTAAAAAATGTCGCAAGTGAAAGGTTTTTCCTTAACTTGCCATAGGCATAAAAAACGAAGAAACATTAATTTCCTCGTTTTAATCTCCTAAAATTTTCTTGGCTAAACTTCTGCTAATTCCCTTTACCTGCATCAATTCCTCTTGGCTGGCTTGTTTTATCTTTTCTACACTTCCAAAATACTTTAACAATGCCTGTTTCTTAGCCTCTCCAATTCCATCAATTTCGTCTAAAGCTGATTTTGTTATTTGTTTATCTCTTAATTTTCTATGATAGGTAATTGCTGTATCATGTACCGTATCTTGGAAATTGGTAATAACCTTCATTAAATTTGCTGAAATTTTTAGTTCCCTTCTTTGGTCATCCATTAAAGCTCTTGTTTGGTGCTTATCATTTTTAACCATTCCAAACACAGGAATTTCTAGCTTTTTATTTTGTTTCTCACAATCTTTTTCGTTATAAGATTTTTTACTTACGTCTTCAAAATTCTCTTCTAAGCGATGTTTTTTGACCCCGTCCCAAAAAACATCGTCCCCAAAATCATTTACTTTTTGGATCGCATTTTGGACGGCTCTAATCTGGGTAATTCCGCCATCGGCAAAGATAACGTCTGGTAATTCGCCAAAGCCTCCGTTTGGATTTTCGATGGAGTGTTTTAACCTTCTTATTATTACTTCTTCCATACATCTTGGGTCGTCTTGCCCAAATACGGTTTTTATTTTAAATCTTCTAGATAGGTTCTTTTTGATAACACCGGTCTTGCATGACACACATAGCAGCTACCGTGTATTCTCCGGCTAGGTTGGATATGTCGTAGGTTTCGATTTTTCTTGGCAGTTTGTCCAGATTTAAAACTTCTTTTAATTCTAACAAAATCTCACCTTTGTCTTTTTCTTTATTTTCTAAGGTTACTTTTGCATTTTTTTCTGCCATTTCCACAAATCTTAGTTTTTCTCCTTTTTTTGGTGTTTTGATTTCCACTTTTTTGCCTAAACTTGTGGATAACCATTGTTCGATTGCTTCTTTGTCTTCTATTTCTTCTTTTATCATAATTTTATTGGGAATGTTTGGATTGTCTAAGTAATATTGCTTAATAAATCCAGCTAGTATTTCTTTATCTTCCATGTCTTTTAAGTCCTGATAGAAGTAATGCTCTCTTCCAATCATTTTGCTTCCTCTTACAAAAAAGATTTCAATACAGACTTCTAAGCTTGATTTGGCAATTCCTATGACATCAATGTTGTTTTCAAATACATTGGATATTTTTTGCTTGGTAGAAACTCTTTCTATGGCTTGCACTTTATCTCTTAAGTAGGCTGCCTTTTCAAAGTCTAGTTTTCTTGATGCCTCTTCCATTTGGGCTTCTAATTCTTTTACTATTTTGTCTGTTTTTCCTTCTAGCAAATCTACAATTTCGTCAATTTGTTTTCGGTATTCTTCTTTAGAAACATATTTCATGCAAGGGGCTAAACATTTTCCTATATGATAGTTTAAGCATGGTCTTGGTCTTTCTTTTAAAGTTTTACATTGACGAATTTTATATCTTTCTTTGATAAAATTGACCATTTCCTTGGCAGCACCAGGATTTGCATAAGGCCCAAAGTATTTTGATCCATCTTTTACAATCCTTCTTGTGATAGATACTCCCGGATAATCTTGGTTCAAGTCAATTTTAATATAAGGGTAGGTTTTATCGTCTTTTAATAAGACATTAAATTTTGGTCTGTGCTTTTTTATCAAATTACATTCCAAAATTAATGCCTCTGCTTCGTTATCTACTACTATATATTCAAAATGGTCAATTAAACTGACCATTTTTTCGATTCTTGCTGTTTTATCGGTTTTTCTAAAATATGACCTAACTCTGTTTTTTAAAGAGATTGCTTTTCCTACATAGATAATGTTGTCTTCCCTATCTCTCATAACATAGACACCTGGTCGATTGGGCAATTTTTTTAGTTCCTCTTCAATATGAAACATTGTTTTTAGCTTTCCTTTTCATTTTTACTATCATTCTTTCCTAAAGCGCATAAATCCAGTTGGAAAAGAATTAAATTGTAATTATTTTTCAACCTTAGTTTTCGATATAGCCAATGTATGGCAAATTCCTGTATTTTTCGTTATAGTCTAAGCCATATCCTACAACAAATTTGTCTTCTATGGCAAATCCAATGTAGTCTACTTTTAATTCCATAACTCTTCTGGATGGCTTAGATAACATGGTTGCAATTTTTACACTGCTAGGATTTTTTTGTTTTAGGTATTCAGCTACATAGGTTAGGGTTCTTCCTGTGTCGATTATGTCTTCTACGATAATTACGTCTTTTCCTTCTATTCCATCTCTTATGTCTTTGTTAATTTTGACATTTCCTGAACTTTCGGTTCCTACATAGCTAGATACGTCCATAAAGTCAAGTTGCACACTGTTTTTTACATGTTTTGCAAGTTCTGCCATGAACATAACAGAGCCTTTTAGGATTCCTATAAATACTAGTTCTTTTCCTTCATAGTCTTTGCTTATTTGTTTTCCCATTTCTTCGATTCTTTTTTCTAGTTTTGCTTTGTTTATTAATATGTTGATTTCTTCCATCTTTACTATCATCCTTCCTAAATCGCACAAACTTGGTTAGCAAAAAATTATAATTATTTCTCTTTTTATTGATTATACTAGATATTAGGAAAGTTTTCAATGGTTTTTTATGATAAATCTACTTCATTTTTTTATGATAGTCTGCAATTGCTTCGTGAATTGCTTCCTCTGCTAATACAGAACAGTGTAATTTCACAGCTGGAAGTCCACCTAATGAATTTACAACATCTGTGTTTTTTAATTTTAGTGCTTCTTCTATTGTTTTTCCTTTTATCATTTCTGTTGAAATACTACTTGTTGCAATTGCTGCACCACATCCAAAAGTTTTAAATTTTACATCTACTATAATATTATTTTCTACTTTAATAAACACTTTCATAATATCTCCACAAACGGGATTTCCTACTTCTCCTATTCCAGAAGCATTTTCTATTTTTCCCACATTTCGTGGATTTGTATAATGCTCTATTACTTTTTTAGAATACTCCATTATTTATTTTCCTCCTCTATAAATTTTTCATATAATGGTGACATTTCTCTTAATCTACCTACTATTTCTATTAAATTTTCTACTACATATTCAATTTCTTCTTTTGTATTATATTTTCCAATTGAAACTCTTAAAGAGCCATGTGCTATTTCATGTGGTAATCCTATGGCAAGTAATACATGAGATGGATCAAGTGAACCCGAAGTACAAGCACTACCACTTGATGCACAAATTCCTTTTAAGTCTAAATTTAAAAGTAAGCTCTCTCCTTCAATAAATCTAAATGAAATATTGCTATTTCCTGGCAATCTTTTTTCCTTATCTCCATTTATCTTACAATAAGGTATTTTTTCTTTTATCTGTTCTACATAGTAATCTCTTAATTCTTTAATTTTTCTATTATGTTCTTCTAAATCTCTATAGGCTAGTTCCATTGCTTTAGCAAGTCCTACAATTCCTGCTACGTTTTCTGTTCCTGCTCTTTTATTTTTTTCTTGATGTCCTCCTTCTATAAATTTATTAAACTGTATTCCTTTTCTTACATATAGAACACCAATTCCCTTTGGTCCATAAAATTTATGTGCTGATAAGGAAAGGCTGTCAATTTTTAATTTTTTTACATCTATTTTTACACTTCCTACTGCTTGTACAGCGTCTGTATGAAAAATAATATTGTGTTCTTTGGCAATTTTCCCTATTTCTTCTATTGGTTGCAAAGTTCCTATTTCATTGTTTGCAAACATGATAGTAATTAGTACGGTTGTTGGTTTTATGGCTTCTTTTAGTTCTTCTAAATCAAGAATTCCATTTTCGTCGACGCCAATATAGCTCACTTCAAATCCTTCTTTTTCTAATTGTTTGCAAGTTTCTAATACGGCTGGATGCTCAATTTTAGATGTAATAATATGATTTCCTTTATTTTTATAAAAGTAAGCAATTCCTCTAATTGCTGTATTATCACTTTCACTTCCTCCTGAAGTAAAGAAAATTTCTTTTGTATCGCAATTTAAAATTTTAGCCACTTTTTCTCTGGCATCTTCAACAGCTTTCTTATTTTCTCTTCCTATTTTATAAATAGAAGATGGATTTCCATAGTTTTCTAGTAGATATGGTAACATAGATTTTACTACTTCTTCATCTGTTTTGGTTGTAGCATTATTGTCTAAATAGATTGTATTCATTTTATCCTCCTCTTTTCCTATTGTTATAGTAGGAATTATATCACTCATTTCCTAGTAAGTCAATAGGAATTAAAAAAAATAAAAAAAGCATGAAATTTTTAACATCCTAATCTTTTTTCATACTTTCTTTTTGATTTCTATTTTATTAAATCTTCTAATGTTTTACTATTTACATATCCATTAATTGCCTCATCTAATCCTTTCCAAAAAGAATATGTTTTACAATCCCTTTGTCTTTTACATTTTCCTTCTTCTGTTAGACAATCAATTGGTGTTAAGTCTCCTTCCGTGGCTTTGAGTATATCTCCTATTATACACTCGCTTGGTTTTCTTGCTAACTTATATCCTCCCATATTTCCTCTTGCTGTTTCCAAATATCCTGCCTTATTTAACATTGCTATAATTTGTTCTAAGTATTTAATTGATAATTCTTGCCTTGCGGCTATTTCCTTTGAAGTTATATATTTTTGGTTACTATTTAATGCCAAATCTACCATAACTCTTAAAGCATATCTTCCTTTTGTAGATATTTTCATACTATTCCCTCCATTTGGTACATTATACTACTAAATAAATAGGAATTGCAAGTGACTTTTTTATTGTTTATTAAAATACATAATCAAATATTCTATCGTTTTTTTATTTTCTTTTGATAACTTTTCATAACCTGCTAACGAATATTCTAACTTTTTGTTCTTTTGGGCTGACAAATATTGACTAAAAATTTGATCTAGCGTTATTCCAAATAAATTGCAAATACGAATTAATACTTCATAAGATGGCTTTGCTCTATTTTGCTCAATGTCGCTAATATAGCGTACTGACACTTCTATTTTTTCTGCTAATTTTTCTTGTGTATATCCATTACTTTTTCTAATTTGTTGTAGATTTGCTCCAATTTTAATTGTACTTACTTTTCTCATTTTCTACCACCTATCTCACTTTTTGTTCTATCTTATCAAATTTTAAAGGTTAGATAAATGAGTTTTATTCGTTTTTTATCGTATTTTATTTCTACATATCTTTTACATACTTTTCTAATAAGCTGTCTAATTTTTCTTTTTGTTCTCGTATTTTTATAGCACTTTCCTTTTGTGCTATCATATTTTCTAACTTTTTTAGTTCTTTTTCTATTTGTTTTTTTAGGTTCTCCATCTAAACTCTCCTCTCTTTTATATCATTTACTATTTTCTAGTTTTTATTCTGTTATATCGTTTTTTGTTTTATTTGTCAAGTTTGTTTTATATGTAAATTTACATTTTTTTCGAATAAAACTTGACAAATTAGCAAATACTGTGTAAAATAGTTAACAAAATAAAAATTTCTTACGTTTGTACAATGAAAGCTTTTAGAAGTAACTTAAAAAGAGAAAAGGGTCATCGGCTGGAAGCCCTTTAAGGTCAACCTAAAATAGTGAAACACATTGGAGTAATTTTTAAAAAGAAAGTGGAAAATCTTTTAAGATTTTTAAGTTGGGTGGTACCGCGGAAAAGTAATTTCGTCCCTGCAATTTAGCAGTGGACGTTTTTTGTATTTAAAAATGGATAAAGGATGCTCACTTTAAAATCCCATTACGAAAGGAATGATGTAAAATGAAAGAATATCGAACTTGTCGTTGCAACGAAATTAGTCTTAAGGAGGTAGGCAAAAAAGTTAAAATTGCTGGTTTTGTACAAACCATTCGTGATTTTGGAGGTCTTGTATTCTTAGATATTCGTGATATGTACGGTATTACACAAGTTGTAACTTCTGGAAAAGAAGAAGATGTTGATTTTGCTTCTCATATCCCGCTAGAATCTTCTGTTTCTGTTTATGGCGAGGTGAAAAAAAGAGATCCTGAAACCATTAATCCAAAATTAAAAACTGGTTTCGTAGAAATTCGAATCGAAAATTTAGAAATCCTAGGAAAACGAACCAAAAACTTACCATTCGAAATTAATTCCAACCAGGAAGTTAGAGAAGATTTACGTCTTCAATATCGCTTTTTAGATTTAAGAAATGATAAATTAAAAAATAACTTATTATTAAGAGCTAAAGTCCTTCAATTTTTAAGAAATCAAATGATAGAGCAAGGATTTTTAGAGGTACAAACTCCTATCCTAACTAGTTCTTCTCCGGAAGGTGCTAGAGATTACTTAGTCCCAAGCAGACTTCATGCAGGAAATTTCTATGCTTTGCCACAAGCTCCTCAACAGTTTAAACAATTATTAATGGTTTCTGGCATTGATAAATATTTTCAAATTGCACCTTGCTTCCGTGACGAAGATGCCAGAAGCGACAGAGCTCCCGGAGAATTTTATCAACTGGATATGGAAATGGCTTATGCAACCCAAGAAGATATCTTTTCTGCTATTGAACCAGTCATATATAAAACTTTCCAAGAATTTTCGAACAAAAAGATTACTACTTATCCCTTCCCAAGAATTTCTTACCAAGAAGCCATGCTAACTTATGGTACAGATAAACCAGATTTACGAAACCCTCTTACCATTATAGACTTAAGCCAATTTTTTAACCAATGTACCTTTAAACCTTTTCTTGGTAAAACCATTCGTGCCATTCGTATAAAAGGGCATTTATCCAAAGGCTTTCACGAAAAATTATTGCAATATGCCATATCCCTTGGCATGCCAGGTCTTGGTTATTTAGAAGTACAAGAAGATTTAAGCTTTAAAGGTCCTATTGATAAATTTATTCCGGCTAATTTAAAACCAGAATTATTAAAATTGGCTAATTTACAAAAAGAAGATACTCTTTTCTTAATTGCCGATAACAAAAAAAGAGCAACCGAACTTTCTCGGGCAAATTAGAGAAGAGCTAGGGAAACGACTAAATTTAATTGATAAGGACTGTTTCTCTTTTGCTTGGATTGTAGATTTTCCCATGTTTGAAGAAGATGAGCATGGTTCCTTAGCTTTTAGCCACAACCCATTTTCTATGCCACAAGGTGGGCTAGAAGCCTTAACCCAGAAAAATCCTTTAGAAATTTTAGCTTATCAATACGACCTAGTAGTAAATGGTATCGAGCTTTCCTCTGGTGCTGTTCGAAATCATGACATTGACATCATGCTAAAAGCCTTCACCATGGCTGGTTATACAGAAGAAGAAGTAAAATCTAAATTTGGTGCTTTATATACTGCCTTTCAATTTGGTGCACCGCCTCATGCTGGTATTGCACCTGGCATTGATCGAATGCTTATGCTTTTAACCGATGCCCAAAATATACGAGAAGTAATAGCTTTTCCACTTAATAGCAAGGCACAAGATTTAATGATGGGAGCACCTAGCAAGGTTAGTCGTTCCCAATTACGAGATATTCATATCAATTTAAATTTAAAATAAAAATCCCCTT
>CANRXN010000005.1 GCA_947643945.1 uncultured Clostridium sp. | reverse complement strand
GTGAACTTTTCATCAGATATTCTCTTAGGGTGATCTTATCATAAATTAATCACAGGACTTAAGAGTAGGAATTGACAAAGATTACATAAAGTGATAAAATATTGTTATCTTAAAATTAAGGAGGAGTATGAGATGAAAACTAAAAAGAGAAAACAAAAATTTGAGTTTTTAAAAGAACGGATACGGGAGGACCCAAAATTAGAAAGGATCACGATAGAAAGACAGGAGCATAGAATTGTTCTTGTTACTGACCGCCGGTTAATTATTTCTGAAAAAGAGCTAATTGCTACTATTATTGAAGCTGTAACCTATATGAGTCCGTTTTTCGTGTGCGAGAGAGTGGTGGAAGAAATTCCAAGAGTTTTTTCTAGAAGAGGAAAGAAATGGATGTTAGGAAAAACCAGAATAATAGTCAAAACTTCTGGCAAGAAAAAAAATTGGTTGGTAATTATTAAATCTAAAAAGTCCTAGTAAACCATAAAGAAGCCCTAGTAACAGTATAGGGCTTCTTTTCTAATATAAGGAGAGTAGTAGTCCTTAAGAAAAATGCCAAAAACACTTTACTATAACCTTAAAAAAATATATAATAGAAAAAAAGGAGAAAAAAGCCATGGCAAGCATAAAACAAACCAGTCTAATCATAAAAAAAGAAACTCTATATGACAAAATAAGAAAAAAACTCTTTCTTTTCATTTTCCAAAAAGACTATATAGCCATGCAAAAACTAGAAGAGCTAATAAGCCCTAGAAGACCAAATACCAATAAAATAATCATACCAAAAGAAATAGGAAAGGACATCAAAAAAATATGAAAAACATAAAAGACTACAATTTAGAAGAACTAAAAATAGAACTAAAAGAATTAGGAGAAAAGCCATTTCGAGCCGAGCAAATATTCAAATGGCTATACCAAGAAAAAGTAGAAACCTTTAACGAAATGACCAACCTATCCTTAGAACTACGTGAAAAATTAAAAAATCAATATACCATGTGTAACTTCAAAATCCTAAAAAAACAAGAAGCAAAAGACGGAACCATCAAATACCTATTTGACGTACTAGACGGCAATGCCATAGAAACCGTATTAATGCGATATCACCATGGAAACAGCATTTGCGTATCATCACAAATCGGCTGTAAAATGGGATGCAAATTTTGTGCATCAACTGGAATTAATTTCATTCGAAACCTAAGCACAGGTGAAATTGTAGAACAAATTATAAAAGTCGAACAAGACACTAACGAAAGAATATCAAATGTAGTATTTATGGGAATTGGAGAGCCGTTAGACAATTACGAAAATGTAGTAAATGCCATCAAATTAATCAACCATCCCAAAGGACTAAACATAGGAGCTAGACACATCAGCATATCAACCAGTGGATTAATCCCCAAAATCTATCAATTAGCCGAAGAAAACATACAATGTACGTTATCTATTTCTCTACATGCCACCAACAACCAAAAAAGAAGTAGTATGATGCCAGTAAATAACACATATCCTATTGAGGAACTTATGCAAGCATGCAAAGACTACATTGCCAAAACCAACCGAAGAATATCCTTTGAATATGCTCTAGCCAAAGACAACAACGACAATTTAAGCGACGCCAAAGAACTAGTAAAACTACTAAAAGGCATGCTATGTCATGTCAATTTAATACCAATTAATAAAATAGAAAATGGACAATATAGCAAAAGTTCAAACGAGAATATCATGAAATTTAGAGACTACTTAAATGATCATGGAATTGTAGCTACTATACGTAGAGAACTAGGGGCTGACATCGATGCCGCTTGTCGGACAACTACGAAGGAAGAACTTGTAAAGGAACAATTTGGGAAGTCCTTGTGCAATTGGGGACGGTTCTTATTTCACATTGTACAATGTGAAATAAGAACCGTCCCCAATTGCACAAGAACCGTCCCTCCATTGTCCCCCCTTGCTATTTTATTTAAGATGTAGTAAAATAGAAACCGTATAAAAGGAGAAAAAAATGATATTAGAAGAAATAAAAGAAATGCTTCCATTTGCTAACAAAATAAAAGTATATGCTTTTGTAGGACCATCCGGAACCGGAAAAAGTTACCGAGCACAAATGGTAGCAGGAGAAAAAAATACCCATTTTATTATTGATGATGGCTTACTAATAAAAGACAACGAAGTAGTAGCAGGAGAATCAGCAAAAAAAGCTTCTACCAAGGTAGCTACTGTTAAACATGCACTTTTTTATGAAGAAGAAGAAAAAGCAGAAATTATAAAAGCCTTAAAAAAATACAAGCCAGAAAGTATTTTAATTTTAGGAACATCAGATGGAATGGTACAAAAAATAGCAGCTAATCTAGGTTTGCCAGAAATTTTAGAAACCACCTATATAACAGACGTTGCAACAGAGGCTGAAATGAAAACAGCAAGAAGAATAAGAGTAACCGAAGGAAAACATGTAATTCCAGTACCAACCTTCGAAATCAAAAAAGATTTTTCAGGTTATTTACTAGACCCTCTTCAAATCTTTAAATCAAAAGGAAAAGGAGAAAAGCCATATATCAGTGAAAAATCAATCATAAGACCAACCTTTAGCTATATGGGACGATTTACCATCAGTGACTTAGTATTTAGGCAAATTGTAGAATACTTAGCCATACAAACACCAGCCATCTATAAAATTCTAAAAACGAGAGTAGAAAACTATGGAGATGGTGCTAAAATCTATATGGAAGTCACCATTATGTATGGTTATAATGTAATGGATGGTTTAAGAGACTTTAAGCAAAAGGCTAAAAAAGAAATTGAAAAGCTAACAGCCATGAATGTAGTAGAACTAGATGTAGTAGCCAAAAATATTTATGTACCAGAAAATCAAGAGAGGGATTAAAGGGACGTTCCTTAAAATCCCTGTTTTAGGGAACAAGGGGGACACTCGGTTTAAATAGTTATTAGGTAGGAGGAAAAAATGTCATTTATTGTTGCAATTGACGGACCAGCAGGAGCTGGCAAAGGAACCATAACCAAGCAAGTAGGAGACAAATTAAATTTAATTAATATTGATACAGGAGCCATGTTTCGCTGTGTTACGCTAAAAATATTACAAGAAGGAATAGAAATTGAAGACGAAAAAGCAATTGAAAAATTATTAGAAAACATTGAAATTGAAATAACCAAAAAGGAAGAAATTTTTTTAGATGGAGAAAACGTAACCAAGCAAATAAGAGAAAACGAAGTAAACAACATGGTATCACCAGTATCTGTCATTCCACAGGTAAGAGAAAGACTATTAAACTTACAAAGGAAAATGGCAGAGGGAAAAAACGTAATTATGGAAGGAAGAGACATTGGAACTGTAGTATTTCCTAATGCTGATGTTAAAATCTATTTAGATGCTTCGCCAGAAGAACGAGCAAGAAGAAGAGTAAAACAAAATCAAGAAAAGCAAATTCCATGTACCTATGAAGAAGTTTTACAAGGAATCATTGATCGAGATAAAAGAGATGCTAGTCGAGAAATAGCACCATTAAAACAAGCAAAAGATGCTATCTATATTGATTCAAGCAATATGACAATTGAAGAAGTAGTAGCTAAAATAATTACAATAATAGAGGAAAAATAAAGATAATTTCAAGCAGAAAGGGAGAAAAAGTAAATGAAAAAACTAATAAAATGGATTGTAAGAGGAGCCATCTACTTATGGTGTAAAATCTACTATAGAGCCGAAATCAAAGGACTAGAAAACATCCCCAAAGAAGGAGCACTTATCTTTTGTGGAAACCATAGAACCTATTTAGACCCACCACTAATGGTATGTACCGCAAAAAGAGACATGCGTTTTTTAGCCAAAGACGAATTAGCTAAAAATCCATTTTTAAATTTCTTAGGAAATGTATTTGATGCTATTCATGTAAAAAGAGACGAAAAAGACGTAACAGCTATAAAAGAATCCCTAAAAGCACTAAAAAATGGACAATGTATTGCCTTATTCCCAGAAGGAACGAGAAATGGACTAGAAAAAGGAGAAAAAGTAAAAGACGGTGTAGCCTTTTTTGCCGTAAGAAGTGGTGCAAAAGTAGTACCATGTGGCATCAAAGGAGGAACCAAAGAGCAAAGAAAAGTTACCATTACCTATGGAAAACCATTAGACTATAGCAAATACAAAGGAAGTAAAGACAAAGAAGTTTTAGAAAACATTACAAATGAGATTATGGAAAATATTCTGGGATTAACCCAATAATAACATGCAATCATTAGTAAGCATAATGATTGCTCCACATAGTTAACTTGTTTACATAAGCGTGATATAATAGGTTTAAATAAAATGTAGAGGAGGTTTTTTTATGATTAAAGAAGAACTAAAAAAAATAGTGGAAGGAAACAGGGCAATGCGGAGGCAAGAAAAAGAAAAAATATTAAAAGAACAGCAAGAAAAACAAGCACTAGAAGCTGAAATAAAAGAAAAATGGAGAGAAGGAAGAAAAAGTGATATCGAAGAAAGAATAGAAAGATGTATTATAGAGAGTGCAAAAGAGACTTATGGAGATTGGATAAAAGTCAAGGACTCTTGTTTAACAGTTCATATGTGGTCTATGGATAAATTCTACATATATGAAATTACGGACGAAGAGGTAAAAGCGTATTGTAAGAAGCATAAACTTAAATTTCGATATTGGTATCAAAGTGAAGGTGAGAGTAAAGATAAATTTGTTTATAGGTATAGGGCATCATTAATTTATAATATGGGCTTTTTCTTTAAAGGATATGCAATTCATATATAGTTCATTGCCATAGGAAAAAACTAGCACAGTATTTATGTATAAGTACTGTGCTAGTTTTACAAATTAATGCCAACGGTTCTAGAGTAAAAATGCAACCTAGAATTTTTGGCATTTACATAAAAGAGTAAAATTTGACAAAAATAGAATTTAGTAGTATAATTTTTAAGTTAAGCATAAAAAGTTGCCATTTAAACCCGGAACCAGTAGCAGTGGCAACCTCAACAAAGAAGGAGTAATAAAAAATGAACAACCAAAATATTAGAAACATTGCAATTATTGCACACGTAGACCACGGAAAAACAACACTAGTAGATGCCTTATTAAGACAAAGCCATATTTTTAGAGAAAATGAGCAAGTACAAGAAAGAATTATGGATTCCAATGACCAAGAAAAAGAAAGAGGAATTACCATACTTTCTAAAAATACATCTGTTATGCATGGAGATGTTAAAATCAATATTGTAGATACCCCAGGACATGCTGATTTTGGAGGAGAAGTAGAAAGAGTACTAAAAACAGTTGACGGTGTTTTACTTTTAGTAGATGCCTTTGAAGGTGCTATGCCACAAACAAGAGAGGTTTTGAAAAAATCATTAGCGCTAGGCTTAAAACCAATTGTTGTTATTAATAAAATAGATAGACCAGGGGCAACACCTGAAAAGGTAGTTGACCAAGTAATTGAGTTGTTTATTGAGTTAGATGCTACAGATGAACAATTAGATTTTCCAGTGGTATATGCATCTGCTAAAAATGGAATTGCTAAAATGGATTTAAATGACGAAACAGAAGATTTAAGTTGTTTATTTGAAACCATGATAAAGACAATTCAAGCACCTAATTGTGATGAAGAAGGACCTGCTCAAATGTTAGTATCTAACATTGATTATGATGATTATGTAGGAAGAATTGCAGTAGGTAGAGTAGAAAGAGGAAGCATAACAACAGGTATGCCAGTATCAATTTGTGGAAAAGAAGATAAAATTACACAAGGAAGAATTGCTAAAGTTTATACTCATGTTGGATTAAACAAAGTAGAAGTAGAAGAAGGAAAAGCGGGAGATATTATAGAACTTGCAGGACTTCCAGATATCAATATAGGAGATACTATTTGTGACTTTAACCATCCAGAAAAAATACCATTTGTCGATATTGATGAACCAACCGTTTCTATGACATTTAGTGTAAATAATGGACCATTTGCAGGAAAAGAAGGTCAATTTATTACCTCAAGACACATTAGAGATAGATTGTTTAAAGAATTAGAAAAAAATGTGTCTTTGCGTGTAAAAGAAACAGATACACCAGATTCTTTTGAAGTGTCTGGAAGAGGAGAATTGCATTTATCGGTATTAATTGAAACAATGAGAAGGGAAGGTTTTGAACTTTTAGTATCAAGGCCAAAGGTTATTATTAAGGAAATTGATGGTGTGAAATCAGAACCAATCGAAAACTTAGTAGTAAATGTTCCAGATGATTGTGTAGGAAATGTTATTGAAAAGTTAGGTAGAAGAAAAGCTGAAATGGTAAATATGGAGCCAGCAGAAACGGGACACACCAAAATAGAATTTAAAATTCCAGCAAGAGGATTAATTGGTTATCGTACAGAATTCTTAACAGACACAAAAGGGGAAGGCACTATGAACCACATCTTTGATTCTTATCAACCATTTAAAGGTGACATCCAAGCACGTGTTAGAGGAACCATTGTAGCTTTTGAAAATGGAAAATCTGTAACGTATGGACTATATAACGCACAAGACAAAGGAGAATTATTTATTGGACCAGGTGTGGAAGTGTATGAAGGAATGATTGTGGGACTTAATTCAAGAGGGGAAGATTTAAGTATAAATGTATGTAAAGAAAAGCATTTAACTAACACAAGAGCCTCTGGTTCTGATGATGCTCTTCGTTTGGTTCCTCCAATTCAAATGTCATTAGAAAAAGCAATTGAGTTCATTCAAGATGATGAACTAGTTGAAATTACGCCAGAGTCGATTCGTTTAAGGAAGAAGATTTTAGATAGTAAGGAAAGAGAAAGAGCTAATAGACGTTAATGAAAAAATTCGTCTTACTTCGTTAAAAAAGGTAAGAAAATCCTCGAAGTACAAGAGTACATCTCCGATTTTCTTACCTTTTTTGCCTAGTAATACTCGTTTTTGATTAACGTTTAATAATAAAAATGAGGTGGCTGGAAAAAAATTAGCCACCTCTAGGATATTTTATGCCTTGTTGATTAAGGTAACAAAATCCTGCAACTACCTGCATCACCAACAACGATTGCAAACCGAGAACGATCTACTTTATCAGGTTTTCTACTTTTTCCGTTTTGCATAATGGTATGGTATATACGTATTTCATCCCAACTAATAAAAAGATGAGATGAGATATGAAGTTTTCGCTTGATTGCATTTTTCTTTATCCAATTCCGCTCGCGGGTAGATAAGTTAATTTTTGCTCTCTTTTCAATTTCGTTGATAATTTCTGTTGCTGTCATTATTTATATCCTCCTGCAAAAAAAATATTTTATGGTAATTATATAACATAAATTGCAAAAAGTAAAGAGTTTAGGAAAAAATCATGTAAAGGAATGAAAAGTATGAACAAACAAGAATTAGAAAAAATAAAGAAAAAAGCCTTAGAAGACCACATACCAATTATTATGGACGATACTTTAGAAACAATAGAAAAATATTTAATCGAAAAAAAGCCAGAAAAAATGTTAGAAATAGGAACAGCAGTGCGGTTATTCAGCAATCTGTTTTACCAAATTTTTATCAAAAAACGGTAGAATTGATACCATCGAAAGGGAAAAAGAAAGAGTTGGAGAAGCAAAACAAAACATCAAAAAAGTAGGGGTAGAAGACAAAATCCAAATCTATGAAGGTGATGCGGTCGAAATTCTGCCTACATTAAATGAAAAATATGATGCCGTTTTTATTGATGCTGCCAAAGGGAAATATCCATTTTTCTTAAAAGAAGCGTTAAGAATGATAAAACCCAATGGTATTATTTTTGCCGATAATATTTTGTATAAAGGTTATGTTTTAAGTGATTATAATAAACATAAGCAACGTACAGCTGTTAGGAATTTAAGGGAATATATCAAAGAAGTTAGCGAAAATCCAAATTTAGAAACTGAGATTTTAGAGGTTGGAGATGGATTAGCTGTTAGTCAAATAAAGTAAAAGAAAAGTTTAGCGTTTTCATACACTAAACTTTTTTCGTATGTTATTTTTCATAATCTAAATCAACAGTTTCTCTAGATCTAACTTTTTCGGCATAATTAATAATATTTCTACGAGAAATGTCTTTTGGTAATTTATTTGCAGCTTCGTCATGTTCTTTTACAATTGCTAGACAAGAATTCATAAAGGCAGAAGGATTTTTAGGAGGATTATCAATAATAGATTCTAACCTTCTAATTAGCATATCTCTTAAACAAGTATTAGCATCTCTTTTTCTTAATACCTCAGCAAACTCTCCAATTATTTTTTTATGGTGAATTCCTGCTGTTGTAAAAGAAGTATGACCGAGAGCCACATACATTCATATAAGGAGATAGTGACAATGCTACAGAAAGTAAATATTCGTCTGTATTAAAAATAGGTTTTTCTTCGCGAGAAGCCAACCATTCTCGTAACTTAGTTGTAATCATATCTCCCTCCAAATCATAAATTTCAGTAGGAAGCACTTCTGGCAAAAGCAGAATTTTATCTTTAATTTTAATATGCTTCATCATCTCACGATATTTTTGAGATTCCAAAAATGCTTTACCTTTTGGTGTTCTCATATATTCTTCTCGTTCTTCGTCTGTTTTAAATTCGGGAAGTTCATAAGGCGAAATGATAGTCTTATCAGCAGAAATATTATCAAGAACATCTAAATAATAAGATAAATCGTATTCGTCATCTTCATCTACTAGTTCAAAGAATTCTTTGATATCAATATTTTTTCCTGCCATACCATTATGATAAGAACTTCCTTTAGTAGCCGTATAATAAGCTTTATTTGATTGAGATTGTACTTCAACTGGTCCAAAAGGGGTATAAATAGTATCGTAACGTGCCTGAAAGCCATTTGGCTTTTTAGTTTCCTTTTCAAATTTATTAAAAGTTTGCAATACATTTTTTATTAAAGGTGAGTCTAGAACAACTGGTAAGGTTTTATTTAAAATAGCAAAATGTAATTGATCATAAGCCCTAGAACGAAGGTCATTAGACAAATTAGTAAGAGTTGTTAATTCGTCAGGGGTAATAACGGTAGGAAAACTATCATTTTCTAAAAAATAATCATATTCTATTTTAGCATCTTCGTAAAGCCTAGAAAAAGAAGCTTTTGGCTTTCTTTCATCGGTAAACTCTTCTGGCGTAATTTTTATGATTTGCTCTAATAAATCTTTTTTTAGTTTATAATACTCTTTTCCATTATGAATAGGAGAGCGTAAATATTTGTCTACTGAATCTACAAAATTAATACTTTTGTTAGAAATAGTTGTTAAATTTGCAATTTCTGGATCATTTAATAATTCTTCATATTGAGGAGTAGCAGGAAGAGAATTATTAATATCGTTTAAAACGATTTTTATACCAGAGATATCTTTTGTGATGGAGGAAGTATCAAATTCATCGTGACTACTTTTAGCATATTTTGAAAATTCTTTTTTGATGTTTTTCATATAACTAGAGTCACTTTTTGTTCGAAAGGGAATATAAATACTAAGCCTAGGATATAACTCTCGATAAGTTAAATAAATAGCAGATGTTAAATAACATAAGAATTCTCTATTATCATAAGAATTATTTTTTTCATATTCATCTAAAGCACTCATAATCTTGTCATGTAATTTTTGTTGATCAGGATTGCTATATACTTTTGGATATTTTAAATTATCTTTAAATTCATTATTTTCCATTAGAAGACCTCCAATTAATTATTTTATGTTATTATATTATAACAAACTTAAAAAAGCAACGTTTTTATTGACAACGACTAAGAATGTTTATATAATAAGCTATAAATAAAGAAAAATAGGAGAAACCAAAATGAGCAAAATCGAACTATTAGCCCCAGCTCGGGTCATATGAAAAAGCAAAAACAGCATACCTATATGGAGCAGACGCCGTATACTGCGGAACCTCGTCACTATCACTAAGAGCAAGAGCGGACATGAAAAATGACGACTTAGAAAAAACCATAAAATATGCCCATGAAATAGGAAAAAAAGTATATGTAACACTAAACATATTTGCCTGGGACGATAAATACGAAGAAATCATACAAATGGCAAAAAAATTAGAAGAGCTAAAGCCAGATGGAATCATTGCAGCAGACGTAGGAGTAATCGAAATATTAAAAAAATATGCACCATCTGTACCAATCAATGTAAGCACACAAGCCAATATTATAAGCCTTCATGACTGTAATTTTTGGTATAAAAATGGAGCCAAAAGAGTGATAATAGCAAGAGAAATGAATAAAAAGCAATTACGCTATATTATGGAAAACAAGCCAAAAGACCTAGAAGTGGAAATCTTTGTCCATGGTGCCATTTGCTTTGCCTTTTCGGGAAGATGTTTTTTAAGTGATTTCTTATCTTGTAGAAGTGCTAACTTAGGGGACTGTGTGCAAAGCTGTCGATGGTCATACAACTTATATGCCGAAGAAAAAAACAATCCAGGAGAATTTATGCCAATTGAAACAAACGAATATGGAACCAGTATATTTTCTTCCAAAGATTTATGCTTAATCAAAGAACTGCCAGAAATTATCGAAATGGGAGTAGACAGCCTAAAAATAGAAGGAAGACTAAAAACAGAATATTACATAGCAAGTGTTGTAAATGCTTATCGAAATGCGATAGATGATTACCAAAAAAATCCTGAAAATTATAATGCCACCAAATACTTAAACGAATTAGAAAAAGTAAAAACAAGAGGACTAACCACCTTTTACTTTAATGATAGAAACAACAAAGACATCCAAGAATATGGAGGAAGACAATATAACGAAAATTATGAATTTGGTGGAAAAGTAATTGAATATGGGAAAGAAAAATCCATAATAGAAATAAGAAATAAATTGCAAGTAGGAGACACTTTAGAAATCATTGTTCCTAATCAAATAGAGCCATATGAATTCAAAATAGAACAATTGTGGCATGACGAAACAGAAGAAGAAATCACGGAAATAAGCCCAGGAGTAAAGGGGCAAAAAGTAAAATTAAGATTGCCAATTAAGTGCCAAAAAGATTGGATTATTCGAAGAAAGAAATAAAAATTGCCAAAGGGGACGTACCTTTTTGGCAATTTTTTGAATTTTTATGTTAAATGTGATATAATTAATAATATAAAAACCTAAAGGAGGAAAGACATATGTTGGAAATTGGGACGACAGTAATGAGAGACAGGTTTAAGGTAGTATCTATGCCATATCCTGAAAGACGGATGGCATATGAGGAAATCAGCGAATTTTGGAAAGATATAGAGGAAACTACTACATATCAGGACAATGGAGAATGGTATGTAGTTATTCCTAACTAATCCAACAAAAGAACATAAGGGGATGTCTTAAGACATTTCCCTTGTTCTTTTTATAACTAATTATATCTTTCTAATAAAGAAGCAATCAAAAAACCGAAAAGCACAAGAAAAAAAGCCAATTAGAGCATCTAATAAACAAGAAAAACTAGGTAGTAGTACAAAAATGGAACCAACTGTAAAACCAACAATACAATAAAAAGTAGGAGCATAAAAGTGACTTAGTAAAAATTTAGTTAATTTCATAAAGCAAAATCCACCTAAGATAACACCAAGGCTAATTGGAACTAAAATAGGAAGATACAAACTAGATACAGAAGAAAGATAAATATTATAAACACCTAGAAGCATCAAAATAATAGTACTACTAACACCGAGGAACCACAATGCCAATTGACATAAAAAAGCCACAAATTACAAGGTAGAAAAAACTAACATTTTCTAAATTAGTTCCGAATAGCTAAAGTATTTTCTAAAAAAATACAAGAAATACCAATTAAAAATGCAAGCAAAAAGAAAAACCAATAGCAAGGCTTAAAAGCATGCTTTTGATTAATTTCTTTTAGCAAAGCAGGAATACTTCCTAAAATTAAACCAATAAAAATAGACTTAGTTTGGATGGGGAATTGGTATAAGCAATAATTTAAAATATTACCAAATAAAATAACGCCAAATCCACAGCCAACTAAGATAGGAAAAAGAAACTTTAAATTATTTTTTACATCTTTAAAAAAGTTTAAAATACTATCTAATAATTTTTCATAAATGCCAAAAATAACACAAAATACACCACTACTAATGCCCGGAAGAATGGCTCCACTTCCAATGGCAACACCCTTTAAACAGTTTACTAAAAATTTCATTTGTTTTTAAACACCTCTATCGTTAGTATATGAAAAGAAAAAAGGATTATTACTTATAGTAAGAAAAACAAATAAATTAAAACGAAAAACGATTGAACTGATAGGTCAGTTCAGTCGTTTTTTTGTCCAAAATATGATATAAATAAAAAAGAAATAAAAAACAAACAAGGAGAAATGAATGAGTGAAATAAGCAATTTAAAAGAAATGTTAAAAAAATCAGGAGAAGAATATGGTAAAAAAATAGCCTATCAAATAAAACAAGAAGAAGGAAAATACCAAACTATAACTCATGAAGAAGTAAGACAAATGATAGATGCCTTAGGAACAGCCTTAATTGACATGGGGCTAAAAAATAAAAAAATAGCAGTAATTGGCGAAAATCGATACGAATGGGAAATAGCCTATTTATCCATCGTATGTGGAACAGGAATTGTAGTTCCCTTAGATAAATCTCTGCCAGAAAATGAGCTAAAAAGTCTAATCGAACGTTCAGAAGTAGAAGCCATATTTTATTCTAAAAAATATGAAACCATTTTAGAAAGTGCCAAAAATGAAGGAATAGGAAAACTAAAACACTTAATATCCATGGACTTAAGTAAACACCAAAAAGGAATTTATGCGCAAAAAGAACTAATCGAAAAAGGGAAAGAACTAATCCAAGAAGGAAATACAGAATTTATAAAGGATAGCATCGATAACGAAAAAATGAGTATCATGTTATTTACCTCAGGTACAACATCAGC
>CANRXN010000004.1 GCA_947643945.1 uncultured Clostridium sp. | reverse complement strand
CTTTTACTTGTGCATGTGACTGCTCCTCTTTTGCTTTTGTTGCTTTTCCGCAAAATTCCATTATTGCCTGTTAAAGTTGCAACAGATACAGCAGCTAAAATTAACAAAACAATAATAGTTATTACTAAAGCAATTAAAGTAATACCCTTGTTAGTTCTTGTGTTTCTCATTTTAAATCCTCACTTTCTTTTGTTATTTTTCTATTGGCATTCTATCAACAAACCAGAATTAAGTCAACCTGTTATACGAACTTAATTCTAATCAGCTAAAAATATTATAAAAATCCTATACACGCTTACAAAAAAGACTTACAAGAAATTTACCTTAAAAGAATCTCAAAAATGAAAATGAGAGATAAATGGAAAAAAACGAAGATAACATTAAAAAAAGCGAAAAAAAGCACGAAAATTGAACAAGCACTCTCTTTGCAAAAAAACATATATTACAATATTATTACAATAACATTACAAAACACATTTAAAATCTTAAATTTAACACACCTATTACCTACGGAAAAGCTAGAAATGCACTAACTTCGTAGAATAAAAAAATACAAAGGAGATTGAGGATAAACATGTTTAAAAAAGTAATCATACACACGAAAAAAAGCATAAAATTCATAGTCCTTTTTGCCATTTCGGTTTTTTTAATCGTAGGAGCCATTGCCTTTTTATACAAGCCAACCTACAGTGTATACATGAATGGAGAGCAAATAGGATACACCGAAAAAAAAGCAGAACTACAACACAAAATCAATGATTACATAGAAAGTGGAGAAGAAGAAAACGGAAACATAGCCTTTGTACAAGTAGAAAATCTCCCAGAATATAAACTATGCTTACTAAAAAAAGATATCGTAGCCAATGACGACGAAATCTACCAAAAAATAAAAGAACAAGGAACCACCTATTATCGTTACTATGCCATTGCTGATAGTGAAGAAGAAAAACAATACGTAGCAAGCTTTGAAGAAGCAGAACAAGTAGTAAACGGATTAAAAGAAAAAAACAGTTCCAACCTTGAAAAAATATCAATTATCGAAAAATACGAAGAAAACATGCAAGAACTAGCAACAGCAGAAGAAGCAGTAACAAACCTATACAAAGAACCAGTCCAAACAGTAACAGTAGCTAAAACCAAAACAACAGGAAGTGTAAACACATCACTAACCACATCAGGAGGAAAAGCAAACATAGGAATATCCTTAGCAAGACCAGTATCAGGAGTTATCACCTCAAGATTTGGCGTAAGAAGCAACCTAAGAAAATCCTCACATACCGGGCTAGACATTGCAGCATCCACAGGAACACCAATTGGAGCAGCAGCCTCTGGAACGGTTACTTTCTCTGGAAGAAAAGGATCTTACGGAAATATGATAGTAATCACACATCAAAATGGTGTACAAACCTATTATGGACATTGTAGCAAGCTATATGTATCTGCAGGAACCCAAGTATCACAAGGACAAACTATAGCAGCCGTTGGATCAACTGGAAACTCAACAGGACCACACCTACATTTAGAAGTAAGAGTAAATGGCGTAGCCTACAACCCACAAAACTATGTATATTAAAAATACCAAAGAGATTTGTCTCTTTGGTATTTTCCAAATATCAAAGGGGTCGAAATCGACACCTTTAAATTCGTCCCCATTTAAACCCGGCGTCCCCATTTACGTCCCCATTTAAACCCGGAACCAGTGGGGACGAAACTGGAACTGTTGGCATCTTTAACAAGCAAAGAAATCCACACCAACATCAATTGCATTTTTCTTAATCACAACTTTTCCATGCTCCAAAAGTTTAGCCTCAAAATGCTTTGAGCAAGAAACAAACTTCCCGAAACTCAGTCAAAGAAGAATAAAACAACTTAAGTGAAGGAGCCTTCACATTCACATTTCGTAAAACTAAATAATAAGTATCTTTCCAAAAATACAAAGCAATATTTTTGGCTAACTTGCCGTCATTTGCTTTATGTAAAGATTTAAAACGATTGCAAAACTGGCAAAAATCTTCAAAACTATCAAATTGACAAACTGAATAAGTAGAAACCTCATTAAAAGTCTTTCGTTTTACAACCAACTTTTTAGGATTAGAAGGACAATTTTCTGGCACATATTTCGTAATGGTAAAAACAACCACATCCTCCATAGAAGAAAAAGCTTCAATCAATAATTTACAGCCATCTGTATGGAAATCAATTTCCTTTTCTGCCCTTTTTAAAATACCGGAAAAAATCTCTCCGTGATTCCAACCCCTTTGCCATAATACTATGAAGATTTAAATGATTCATTTCCAACTCTTCTAATGGAAGAATCACACGAATTTTATTTTCTGTAAGTTTTTCAATTTTCATAAAGATAACTTCCTCCTTAACATCTACTAATTATATTATACTACTTCTATCATTATATGAAAAGCCACAATTTTTGGTAATTAAAAAATACAGCAAAAATTTTGTTACAGCTAATAACCCTATTTAAAAATGGTTAGCAATTGGGAATGGAGAAAAAATAGTATAGGATAACTCTTTAGCTAATATAAATTATCTGTAAATTGTAACATCTATTTTCTTAAAAATTAAAGAAAATATAGCAATTCACTTGAAAAAATTGTTAATACAAGATATAATACCAAAAGTAGAATAAAAAAGCAATAGCCGTAAGAAAAAATGGAGGGATAAAAATGGCAACAAAAGAAAAAAATATATGGATTTTATTAGTATTTATATTATCAGGACTAGTAGTAGGGGGACTATTAGGAGAACTAGCATCCAAAGTAAACTGGCTTTGGTGGCTATCATACAGCCAAAGCTTTGGCTTAGAAAATCCAGTTGTATTAGACTTAAGTGTCATTAAAATTACCTTTGCACTTATGTTCAAAATCAGTATATCTAGTATCATTGGAATGGTATTAGCAATCTTTATCTACAAAAAAGTATAACACGAAAGAAGGAAACCATAAAAACAAAAATTCTTAAAATAAAAAAGCAAAGGCAAAATAAAATCAAATAAAAACAAAAGGGGCAAATCAAAACAAGAAAGGACAAGATCAATTTGCCAATCACAATCAAGCAACTACCAGAATTAGAAAGACCATATGAAAAACTGCAATGGCATGGAGAAGAAGCACTATCTAATGCCGAACTACTTGCCATCATAATAAAAACAGGAACCAAAGAAGAAACATCTGTGCAACTAGCACAAAAAGTACTAGCCTTAAGCGAAGTCAAAAGCGAAGGAATGAATTTTTTACGAAACATCAGCCTAGAAGAACTCATGCAAATCAAGCGGGATAGGAAAAGTAAAAGCCATTCAACTAAAAGCAGTAGGAGAATTAGCAAGCAGAATGACAATGCCACCTAAACTTAGAAAAATGAAAGTAAAAAACCCACAAGACTTAGCTAATATTCTAATGGAAGAACTACGTTTCAAGCATACCGAAATTCTAAAAGTAGTCATACTAAACAGCAAAAATGATATCATAAAAATAAAAGAAGTAGCAGTAGGAGGCAACCATTTTATCGAAATACCCATCAAAGACATCTTGCAAGAACCAATCAAAATGAAAGCATCAAAATTTATATTAGTACACAACCACCCAACAGGAGATGCCACGCCAAGCCAAAAAGATTTAGACTACACAGGAAGGCTCATGAAAGCGGCAAACCTAGTAGGAATACAACTATTAGACCATATCGTAATAGGAGACAAAACATACACCAGCATATTTGACCAAATTGTCAAACAAGCAGACATGAAAAAAGAAGACATAAAACCAAGAAAGGAAGAAAAAACATGAAACTTTTTACATGGGGATCAAAAGACATAGGAATTGACCTAGGAACAGCCAACATTCTAGTAACCTTAAAAGGAAAAGGAATTATCTTAAAAGAGCCATCTGTCGTTGCAATTGACAGAAAAACAGGAGGCATCAAAGCAACAGGAACCGAAGCAAAAGAAATGCTTCGGCAGAACCCCCGAGCAAATAAAAGCAGTAAGACCATTAAAAGATGGAGTAATAGCTGACTTTACAGCCACTCAACTAATGTTAAAAAACATAATAGAAAAAGTAGGAAGAAGATATAGTGTAGGAAGACCAAGAGTCGTAGTAGGCGTACCATCAGGAATTACCGAAGTAGAAGAAAGAGCTGTCGAAGAATCTGTTATGCAAGCAGGAGCAAAAGAAGTATACCTAGTAGAAGAACCAATGGCAGCAGCAATAGGAGCTTCTTTAGATGTGGCTGAACCAAGTGGAAACATGATTGTAGACATTGGAGGAGGAACCACAGAAGTAGCCGTTATCTCTTTGGGAGGAATCGTAGTAAGTCACTCCTTAAGAATAGCAGGAGACGAACTAGACAATGACATCGTAAACTACATCAAACACGAAATGAACCTAGCAATTGGAGAAACCACAGCAGAACAAATCAAAATGAAAATAGGCTGTGCTTTGCCACTTATGACCGAAACGCCAATGGAAATAAGAGGAAGAGACCTAAGTAGTGGCTTGCCAAGAAACATCACCATAACCTCAACCCAAATCCAAGAAGCCATCCAAGAATCCATTGGAAAAATTATAGATATTGTAAAACTAACCTTAGAAAAAACACCACCAGAACTAGCCTCTGACATCATGGAAAAAGGAATTATATTAGCTGGTGGAGGAGCCCTAATCCAAAACTTGGACAAACTACTAAGTAGCCAAACCGGAATGCCTGTTTACATTGCTGAACAACCACTAGACTGCGTCGTAAGAGGCACCGGAAAAACCTTAGAAGACTTAGAACGACTAAAAACCGTTCTAATCAACAGCAGAAAAAGAAAATAATAAAAAAGGGAAGTACAAAGATGCAAAGAAATAAAAAAGCTGGAATGATAGGAATTATCATAACCATTATTATTTTAATATTAATTGTTATCTTTTCAAATGGAGACAAAGAAAACTCCTTTTTTGAAAATGCAGCAAGCAATCTAGTCATGCCAATCCAAAACGGGCTAACCTATTTAAAAAATAAAATAGGGGGAAACAACACCTTTTTTACAGACATTGGTAACCTAAAAGAAGAAAACAAAAACTTAAAACAAAAAAATAGTGAGTTAGAACAATCCTTAAGAGAGTTAGAGAATATCAAAACACAAAACGAAACCCTAAAAGAATACCTAAACCTAACCAAAAAATATGGAGAATACAAAACCATACCAGGATATGTGATAAACAAAGACATTAGCAACTATTCTAAAACCATAGTCATAAACCTAGGAAAAAAAGACGGTATCAAAGAAAACATGACCGTAATTGGTGACCAAGGGCTAGTAGGACATGTGGTATCTGTTACCGAAAATACAGCAAAAGTACAAACCATAATCGATACAGCAAGTTCCGTAAGCAGTTCTATGAGTACCACAAAAGACAGTATTGTTTGTAAAGGAACCTTAGACGAAGCTTCAGCCCTAAAAGCTATGTACATTCCAACAGAAGCCAATATCATACAAGGAGATAGTATTGAAACATCTGGACTAGGAGGAATTTATCCAAAAGGAATCCATATAGGAACAGTAAAAAAAGTAACTAATACCCAAAACCTAACAGACAGATATGCGATTATAGAAACCGCAGTTGACTTTAACAAACTAGACACCGTATTAGTAATAACCAATCAAGAATAAACTAAAAAAGGAGGAAACCAACTTGAAAAAGACAGTGATTCATATCAGTTTAATCATAACAACCTTTATTTTATACTTTTTACAAGCAAACTTTTTTAGTTGGTTTAACATAGCAGGCATCATGCCAAACCTATTTGTCATTTTAATCTTATTTATTGGGCTATTTGGAAACCGAACCATGGGAACCATTTATGGCTTAGTAGTAGGAATTATACTAGATCTAATGATAGGAAACCAAGTAGGAATTTATAGTATAGGACTAGGATTAATAGGATTTGTAGCAACTTATTTTAACAAAAACTTTTCAAAAGACAGCAGAGCGACAATTATGGTAATGGTAGTAGGAGCAACCCTTACCTTTGAAGTATTAACATGGCTACTAAACTACATATTTGTTAGCTCCCATATAGAATTACTAAACTTTATTAAAATTTTAGTAATTGAAACGATCTTCAATTTAATCTTAACAATTATCCTATATCCACTGATTCAAAAAACTGGATATTACATAGAAAATGAATATAAAGCCAATACCATATTAACAAGATATTTTTAAAAGATAACATAAAACAAAAAGGAAGAAGGTGAAGATTTGATAAGAAACTTTAAAGGCAAAAAGAAAAAAGCAAACGTAAATTTAAGATTTAATGTTTTAACCATCTTAATTTATGTTATAGGAATTATACTAATAGTCAAATTATTCAGCCTTCAAATTGTACATGGAGCAGAATATAGGGAGCAATCCAACACAAGACTAACTCGAGAAAGTACCCTAGAGGCCACAAGAGGAGCCATATTAGACAAAACAGGAAACCCTTTAGTTACCTCAAAAATGGAATTTTCTTTAGAAATGTATAAAAGCAAAGTAGACACCGACACTCTAAATGCAAACATCTTAAACATGATAGAACTATTAGAAAAACATGGCTGTTCCTATGCTGACACATTTCCTATCAAACTAGAACCATTCCAATATACCATAGAAAACGAAGCCCTAATAAAATGGAAAAAAAGCAATAATTTAGAAGAAGACATAACAGCCGAACAAGCCTTTTACAAATTTAAAGACAAATACAAAATAAAACAAACCGACTTAAACCAAGTAAGAAAAATAATAACCATTCGCTATTTAATAGCCCAAAAAGGATATAGTAGCACAAGAGCCGTAACCATTGCAGAAGACATACCAAGAGAAGCAGTAGCAGAATTTAGTGAAAGCGCTGAAAAATTTTCTGGAATCAACATCTTAGTAAAACCAGTAAGAAGATATACCTCACGGAAACTTAGCTTCCCATATTTTAGGCTATGCCGGAAAAATAAACAGCGAAGAATATGAAACCAGAAAAAATTACTATAGCCAAAATGACTTAATAGGAAAAACAGGAATTGAAGCCGTATTTGAAGAATACCTAAAAGGAAAAAACGGAACCAAACAAATTGACATGGCAGTAGATGGAACAACAACAGCAGAATATGTATCCAAAGAAGCGATAGCCGGATCAGACGTTGTTCTTACCATAGACGCTAATTTGCAAAAAATAACAGAAAGCGCCCTAGCAGCTAACATACAAAAAATAGCAAGTGGAGGATTTGGAAAAGCATACAATGCCAATGCAGGAGCAGCGGTTGTTATGAACGTAAACTCAGGAGAAGTTCTAGCCATGGCAAGCTATCCAGACTATAATCCAGAAGATTTTATCCGGAGGAATTAGTAACGAAGCGTGGAACAACTATACTAACAATGAGGCGAAACCATTAGTAGACAAAGCAACCCAAAACTCTTACTCACCAGGATCTACCTTTAAAATGGTAACGGCAATAGCGGGATTAGAATCAGGAGTAATAGACTTAAAAACAACCATCAATGATACAGGTGTATATCGAAAATATGGAATATCTATGAACTGTTGGCTATACACCGACTATCATAGAGGACATGGATATGTTAATGTATCACAAGCGATTGAAAGATCTTGTAACTATTTCTTTTACGAAACAGGGGATAGAATGGGAATTGACAAACTAGCAGAAATAGCAAGATACTTTGGACTAGGCAACAAAACAGGAATCGAATTACAAAGCGAAACAGCAGGAGTCGTAGCAAGCAGAGAAGCCAAACAAAAACTACATCCAGATGATCCAAACTGGAATCCAGGAAATACCTTAAACGCAACAATCGGGCAAGGAGACAACGAATTTAGCCCACTTCAAATGGCAAAATACATAAGCATGCTTGCTAATGGTGGAAAAAAGATAGATGTAAGCTTAATAAAAACCATTCGAAATGCAGATGGATCCGAAGCATCCAGAGAAGAAATTAACCAATTTGTCAACAAAAAACTAGGTTTAGAGCCTGAAAACATGGAAAGTAAAGAAATTAATCCAAGCTACCTAAATGCCGTACTAGAAGGAATGAAATCTGTTACCAGTGATACCAGTGGAACCGCATATGTAAGATTTAAAGATTTTAACATCAGTGTAGGAGGAAAAACCGGTTCAGCCGAAGCGCCAAACAATAAAGTTCATGCATGGTTTGTCGGCTTTGCACCATTTGAAAATCCAGAAATTGCAATTGTTGTTATGGTAGAAAACGGAGGACATGGAAATTATACAGCAGAAGTGGTAAGAGATATTATGGCAGAGTATTTTGGTATGAATACGCAAAATGTGGAAGAAGATATGAGTGCGACACCATATGTTGAGATCATGAATTAATTTAATATTGTTTCAATCTCAAATATAATATATTATATTTGAGATTAAGAAATAATAAAATTAAATTTTAAGATTAAGGTTAGAAAGGATGTAGAAAAAATGAAGAATTGTGTTAGTATTAATTTAAAAAAAGACGAGATTGTAATTAAATTAAGTGATACCGCAGAACAAATAGAAATTATAGAAGCTTTAACCAAAAAATTAAACGAACTAAAAAAACTATATAAAGATGAAAAGACTCCTATCATGGTAACAGGAAAAATACTAAAAAATAAAGAAATGGACGAGATTCAAAATCTAATTAAAGATAAAATAGACGTAGAAATTGACTTTGACATGCCAAAAGGTCTAGGCTTACACAACATTAAAAAAACTTTCGAAAAAGAAATAGCCTTATCAGAAACAAAATTTCATCGTGGCTCTTTACGTTCTGGACAAAAAATAGAAGCAGAAGGAAGCTTAGTAGTAATTGGGGACGTAAACTCAGGTGCAGAAGTAATGGCAGGAGATAATATCATAATTTTAGGAGCCTTAAGAGGTTTAGCCCATGCTGGTGCCAAAGGAAACAAACAAGCCATCATTGCAGCCGGACTAGTAGATACCGTACAAATAAGAATTGCAAATGTTGTAAAAGAAATTGACCGAGCCGAAGAGCCAATGCACAAACAAGCTTACGTTAGTGTAGAAGGGGAAGAAATTGTGATAGAATAAGCTTAACCAACCAACAACAAAATCAAAGCCATAAAAAGCATTTCGTCCTGTACACCCTCTTGATACAAAAAGAACAACAAACCTAAAATAATAATATCGTCCAAATACAATTGGATTCCAAAAATCTCAAAAATTGGTTCTTCTATATCACCAAAAAAAGGATTTCTAAAATTAATAGGACCAAAAGAAAAAGACCTAGAAGAGTTTTCCTTTTTACTAGAAAAGGAAGGCTCTTTATTGTTGGTTAAATTATTAGCAGAATCGGCAAAACGACAAGCATTTGGAGCACTAGCAGAATTAGTAACAAACGGTCTTTTAGCAAGTGGCATAGGAAAAGGTCTATAAAAGCGATAATAATTATTATAAAAACTAGCCATTACCAGGACTCTCCTTATTATTAGAATTAGAATCTTTAAAAAGATCAGCAATTTTAGCCACATTTAATAAATTAGCGTATTGATCCACCTTACTTTTTCTTTCTTCACGCAAATAAGGTTTCAAAGACTGCAATAAATTAGATCTAGGATCATTTGAAGTATTTAATTTATCCATAACAGACTTCATCTTCATAATGGTATTCATATCAAGTTGGCTAAAATCAAAACCGTTATTGCTATTGTTACCATTGTTAAAATTATTAGAACCCCCATTATTTCCCATCATAGAAGAAAAATTTTGGAGCATTTCGGGAGAAATCTTAGACATCACATCATTTAGTTCTCCTTTGTTCATCATATCTTTTAGCTTATTTATCGTATTTTCGTCAAAATTTAAATTATCCAAACCAATCACCTCTTGTTAATCATTATATGAAAAAAACAAAAAAACTTTACAGTTATTTTAAAAACAGTACCTTACTTAAGAAAGGTAAAGTTATAATTGATTTCGACAAAAAATCACAAAAAACGAGCTAGTAACATAAAAAGTTAAAAAAATATCGTCAAACCATTGAAAAATAGATAAAAAAAGTGTATAATAAAAAGTGATTATGTAAGAATAACAAAAAATGTAATATAAAAGTAATATTTTAGCATAATTCATATCATCCGTAAGGCAAAAACAGTGTAAAATAAAGCAAAAGACAAAATAGCTACTTGATTTATTCTTAAAAATGCAGCTATAATATATTAGAGTAATTGGGTAAAAAAGTACCTAAAGGTAAGAGGAGGATACTATGAAAAACAAAATCTTTAAAACCAGTATTGTTTTAAGCCTATTATTAACTATGACAATGGCAAATTTTATCTTTGTAGGAAAAGGCTTAATCAGCTATGCAGCAGATAATGTTGCAACAAACCACAAAAACGTGGAATTTGAAGCATACTTTAAAAACCAAGAAGGAAAGCAAACCGAAACGTTAGAAAAACAACTAAACGAAGAAGAAACCTTCCTATACTTGCGTGTGGGCGTTAAAAAAGAGGGATATTTTAATGGAGAAATAGCAATCGAAAATAGCAACTTTACACTAAAAGAAGCGGAAAGTAGCTATGTCAATAAAATCGAAAACAACGTAATTACCCTAAACCAAATAAACGCAGGAACAACAGAAGAAATCAAAGTGAAAATAGAATTCCAAAAAAATCCAGAATATAAAATGGATTTATTAAACATGGAAAGTAGTATCCAAGTAAAAGGAAACTATAGAGATAGTTCACAAAAAGACAAAGAAATTAAGGCAACAAGAAAAGTAACACTAAAATTAATAAGTGGCGTTAAGGCAGAAGATATAACCAATAATATGCAAATTATTACTAATAAGGTACTAAAAATAGAGGGAGAAAATAAAAGAGTTTTACAATTATCCCTAAAAAGTGAATTAAAGAAAAACAGTTACCCAATCAAAAATGTTCAAATAGAAGTAACGGTACCTAAAATAGAAAATAAGCAACCAATTGTACAAGAAAATACAAAATTAACTAATATGACCAATAAGAACTTTGTTTATGATGGAAATACTGCTAAACTAGATATGTCTAATGAAAATGGTCAATGGAAAGATAAAGGAGTAGAACAAATAATTCTAACCTATATTTATGATGCAGATATAAATTTAGACCAAACAAAAATTGTAGCAAATCAAAACATAGAATTAAACGATGGAACTAAAATTTCAGCTATACCAGCAGAAACAGTAATAAAGAATAGTGAAGAATGTGATGGAATTATTGTAGCAGGAATAACAAATGCAAATAATAGCATCTATAAAGGAAACTTATATGCAGGAATTGACAAACAATATGCAAGTCAAACCAATATAGACGTAAACTTAGCTGGAGTAGCAGAAGAAATACAAATACAAGAAAATCCAACTACCTATGTTATCAATGACACAAAAGTAGACGCAAACATTCATTATACCCAAACAAAAACCAACAAAGAAGAATTATTAGGAATAATAGGAACCAAAGGAAAATTAGAGATATTAGACCAAAATGGAAATGTTATCAATATAATTAATGCCAGTACAGAAGCAGATGCAGAAGGAAATATTACAATTACCTATCAAGATAGTGAAGTAAAAGGAATCATAGTAAAACTAACTAATATAGAAAAAATAGGAACCATTCATTTAAATCATACAAAAGTAATAAAACAAACAGATAGACAAATAGTAAAACAAGCAACCGCATTAGCAACCATACAAACACAAAAATATATGCAAGATGCAAACGAAACAAAAGAAACAAGCAAAGAAAAGAAAATAGAACTATTAGAAACTGTAACAGAAGCAGAAGTTACCATGAATAAAAATAGTTTATCCACTTTAACAGAAAACAATGTGGAAATAAATGCTATTTTAAAATCAGCTAATGAAAAAAATGATCTATACAAAAATCCTAAACTACAAATTATTTTACCACAAGAAATAGAAAACATTCAAATAAATGGTATTAACAAATTATATGCCGAAGAATTGCAAATAACAAAAACAGAAATAAAAGAAGTAGAAAACGTAGGAAAAGTATTAGAAATAGAACTTGCAGGACAACAAACTAAATACTTAAATGAAATTAGTGAAGGAATCCAAATAGTAATTAATGCTAACATAAGCTTTAATAAAGCAATGCCTAGTAAAAAAGCAAATATTACCATGAAATATACAAACGAAAACGGAAGCAATCCAGAATATCAAACAACATTTGATTTTTATATTGCTTCTAAATATGGTGTTTTAGTATATAGCAAAGCAAACAATAATAACCAAGAAAATGCGGTAATAGAATCAACTTCTAATGAAAACATGAAAGGAAAATTAGAAGTTGCTGAAGGTGAAAAAATTGTAGCAATAGAAAGAAACATCGTAAACAACTATGAAGAACCAATCACCAATATTGGATTAATTGGTACATTACCAGAAAAACAAGAAGAAGAAATAAATGGCGAAACCCTAAAAAGCACATTTTTAGCAAGCTTAGAAAACATGACAACCAATAATCAAGACGCTAAAATTTATTACTCAAGCAACAACAAAGACTGGGAAGAAAACATTGAAAATGTAGAAAAAGTAAAATCTTACAAAATAGAATTACAAAACAAAAACATTGAACCAGGACAAACAGCAACCATTGATTATCAATTAAAAATACCAGAAAATTTAACAGCAAATGAAAGTACCTATGAAAAACTAAATGTATCTTATCAATATAAAGACCAAATTGTAAAAGAAGACTATGCAACCTATTTATCAACAAACAGTATGGAAGTAGCAAAAGGAGTACAAGAAGAAACCGCAAAGGGACTAGGAAATATACAAATAAAAGCAACATCAGGAGGAAAAGAATTAAAAGATGGACAGGAAGTATATGAAGGACAAACCATAAAACAAACAGTAACAATTACCAACGATACTGGTATGGACATAACAAATTTAAACTTAATTGCACAACAAGAAAATGCTATATTCTATGTTAAAAATGTAACACAAGAAATAGATACATCAACAGCAGAACAAATGGATGTTACAAGAATAGTAGAAGATGAAAAGGTAAAACAACAAGAATTTACAGAACAAATTTTAAAAAGTGGAGAAAGTATCTCTTTTGAATATCAATTTTCTGTACAACAAAAAGCAGGAGAAAACACATTAGGAACAATAACAATA
>CANRXN010000003.1 GCA_947643945.1 uncultured Clostridium sp. | reverse complement strand
CGGCTACTACTTCCATATCTTCTTGTCCATTAATATAAGAAGATAAGGTATAGCTAAATTCTTGATTATCATCTGCGATTAAAATACTAAGCTTTTCTTTCATTTTTCTCCTCCTAAATTGTAATTTTTTAACAGCTCTTATTATAATCGTTCATTCTTAAAAAAGCAACAATTTCTGGAAACATTTTCCATTTTGTTTATAAAACCACTTTTTTCATATACTTTTTTGAATGTATTTTTTGGTTATTTCTATCAAATTTTTTAAAATCACATTTTTTGTTTCAAAATCCTGCAATAATTTTTCTTTTTTTATTTCTTCTAACTCTATTTTACAACGAATTAACTCATGATATTCTATCTTGATTATCGAAATATCATAATTTTTGCAATAGTATTTAAAACTATCAAAATCTCCATATTCCATGGTTGCTAACATTTGCACGCCTTCACATTTTCTAATCGGTTTAGCTTTTTTAATTGCTTCTAACAAACTATCAGAATAAGCTCGAACTAATCCTCCTGTTCCTAGTAAGATTCCCCCAAAATATCTAGTAACAATGATTAAGACATTTGCTAGCCCATTATTTTTAAGAATGCTTAACATAGGAGCTCCTGCCGTTCCAGATGGTTCCCCATCGTCACTAGACTTTTCGAGAATTTTCCCGTTTTCTACCATTCGGTAAGCATAGCAATTGTGTCTTGCATCATGATACTTCTTTTTGTATTCTTTTAGTAGGCTTTCTGCTTCTTCTACATTTTCTACTGGAAGTAACGTGCCAATAAATTTTGACTTTTTTTCTACAATTTCTACTTGGCATTTTTCGTTAATTGTCACAAAATCCATTTTTAACTCCTCTTCTTTTTTAATCAGCTTGTTTTTTATCCGCTTTGGTTAACTCCCCTGCCGTATAACCTGTTGAATACGCAATTTGTAAATTAAAACCACCTGTATAGCTATCTACATCTATTATTTCTCCAGCAAAATAAAGTCCTTCTACTAGCTTAGATTGCATCGTTTTGGGGTTTATTTCTTTGGTGGAAATTCCACCACTTGTAATAATTGCCTCTTCAATTGGTCGAAAACCTTTTATCATAATTGTAAAGTTTTTTAATAAAGCTACTAGCCTTTTTCTTTCTTCCTTTGTGATGCTATTAATTTTCTTTTCTTTGTTAATTTTGCTCTTTTCTATTATGATTGGTATTAATTTTTGTGGTAATAATTTATCTAGCCCATTTTTAAATTGTTTATTTTTTAATTCTTCAAAATCTCTTAAAATTCTTTCTTCTAATTTTTCTTCTGTTAGGGCTGGCTTTAAATCAATTTTCAAAGTAATTTGCTTGTTTTTTAGCTTTTCATGGATTTTTTTGTAACGAACTAGATGTGCTGAGCTACTTAAAATGGTAGGTCCTGACACACCAAAATGCGTAAATAACATTTCTCCAAAGTCTTGGTAAATCTCTTTTTTCGTTTGGTTGTCTATAAATTTGATTTCTATATTTTTTAAAGACAATCCTTGCAATTGCTTACAAGTTTCTCTATCATGAGCTTCTAATGGTACTAAGGATGGCTTAATTTCAGTTATCGTATGTCCTAGTTCTTTTGCTAATGTATAGCCATCTCCTGTTGACCCTGTTAGGGGATAACTTTTTCCGCCTGTTGCTAAAATGATTTTATCTGCTTCTAATTTTTCTTGCTTAACACCTGCTGTTCTAGGCTTTACCATTACTCCTGTTACTTCTATTTTTTCGTCCACTTTTTTGGTTATTATTTTAGTTACTTCTGCTTCATATTTGATTTCTACTTTTAATTCTTTTAGTTTTTTAATAAAGCAATTTAATACATCTTGTGATTTGTCGGTACTAGGAAATATTCGGTTCCCTCTTTCTTCTTTTACGTTTAATCCTTGTTTTTTTAAAAAGTCAATGATATCTTGATTGGTAAAATTTTGATAACAGCTATATAAAAACTTTCCATTTCCTGGCGTGTTTTTAATAAATTCCTCCATACCTAAAGAAGATGTAATATTACATCTTCCTTTCCCTGTTATTAATAATTTTCTTCCAAGTGATTTCATTTTTTCTAATAAAATTACTTGATGTCCATTTTGCTTGGCATGGATTGCTGCCATCATGCCACTTGGTCCTCCACCAATTACGATTACTTTCATTTATTTATCTTCTTTCTTCTTTTTGGTTGTTGTCTTTTTTGTAGTTGTTTTTTTAGTTCCCGTGGTTTTGGTTCCTGCTTTCTTTTTACTAGTTGTTTTTTCTGTAGCTTCTTTTTTGGTTGTTTTTGTTGTTGCTTTTTTAGCAGTTGTTTTTTTAGCAGTTGTTTTTTTGGCAGGCTCTTTTTTGGTTGCTGTTTTTTTAGCCTCACCTGTTTTCGTGGTTGTCTTTTTCGTTGCTGATTTTGTTGTTTTCTTTTTTGGTTTTTCTTCTAGTTCCATTAGTATCTTAAAAGGGTCTTTTTCTTCTTCGTCTTCGTCATTTTCTTCTTCATCTCCATTTAAGTAGCCAATGTCATTTTCTTGTGCTTCTTGAATGTATCTATCTAATGGATCACTAAATTCTTCTATTTCAAGTTGTTCTTCATCTGGTTCTTCTTGTTCTATTTCTTGGTCTTCTTGAGCATCTTCGTTTAAATTAGGTAAATTTTCTTGTTCTAAACTTTTTCTTATGTCTGCATATGGATCTACATCGTCCTCTTCGTCTTCCTCTTCTTCATCGTCAAATAGGAATTGAATATCATCAGATTCCTCTTCTTTTTCTTCTGATTCGATTTCATGCTTTAGGTCTTTGTATGGGTCTAAGTCAATTTGAGGCTCGTCTTCTATTTCTTTTTCCTCATTTTCTGGTTCAAAGTTATATTCTTCTGCTTCTTGGTTTTCTTCTTCATAATCTTCTTTCCAATTTTCTTCAAATTCTTCCTTTTCTTCAGTATCTTTTAAGATGTCTCTATATTGATTTTTCTCCGCTTTTTGGTTTTGTCTTTTTTGATTTTTCATTTGTTTTTTTGCATTTCGAATCGCTTCTTTTTTATCCTTTTCCATTCTTCTGGTTGTTTTTCTTCCTGCACTTCCTCCTAAAATCAAAACGGCAATTACCAAAATAATTAAAATTGTTAAAATTGTTACAACTAACATTTTATTTCTCCCTTCTTTTTACTTTTTCATATGTTCAATTGCTTTTAATATACCGAAGTTTTCCGTATTCGTATGTAAGTCCGCCTTGCATATAAGCTATATATGGCTCACGGATTGGCCCGTCACAACTAAGTTCTATGGTTGATCCTTGTGTAAAGGTTCCTGCTGCCATAATTACTTTGTCTTCATATCCTCCCATATCTCCTGGATAGGGAATAACGTTTGCATCAATTGGCGAACCCATTTGTATGCCTTGGCAAAATTTGATTAAATCTTCCTCATTTCCTAAATGAATGGTTTGTACAATATCTGCTCTTGTTTCATTAAATTTAGGTTCTACTTCATATCCTAATTTTTCTAATAAACTACTTGCAAAAATAGCAGTTTTTATGCTACTTGCGACAACACTTGGTGCAAAAAATAGTCCTTTTATAATTTTCGTGTTCTGGTTTAGCGATGGTCCTATTTCCTTTCCAATTCCTGGTGAAGTTAATCTTTCGGCACATAGTTTAACTAGTTCTTTTTTTCCTACAATGTAGGCTCCAGAAGTTGCAATTCCAGCTCCTAAATTTTTCATTAAAGAACCGTACCGCAATATCTGCTCCTACTTCGATTGGTTCTTTGTCCTGTACAAATTCGCCATAACAGTTATCTACCATAATGATTACTTCTTGGTTTACTTCTCGAATCGCTTTGATTACTTTTTCTATCTTTTCTATGGTTAGACTTTTCCTAGTAGAATATCCTCTTGACTTTTGAATTTCCACTAGTTTTATATCTTTCTTTTTTAGTCTTTCTTGGATGTCTTCAATTGCAAAATCATTGCTTTTTAAGTCAATTTGTTCATAATGAATGTCAAATGCTTTTAAAGAGCTTTTACTTTCTTCTTTTCCTATTCCAATTACAGTTTGAAGTGTATCATAGGGTTCTCCTGTAATGCTTAGCATGGTGTCTTTTGGTCTTAGTAAAGCTGACAAAGTGATGGCTAAAGCATGTGTTCCAGATATTAATTGTGCTCTTACTAAACTATCTTCTGCTTTAAATATATGACTATAAATTTCTTCAATTTTATTTCTTCCTGGCTCATCAATTCCATATCCGGTTGAAGCGTTCAAATGTGCTTCTTGTAAATTGCATTCTTGAAAAGCTTGTAAAACTTTTTTACTATTTTTTAGGCAGATGTTATCTACTTTTTCTAAAATTGGCTTTATTTCTTGTTCTACTTCTTTTGATAATTCTGTTATACTTTGTTTCACTTGTTTTTCCTTCTTTATTTTAAACTATTTTTATTTTACTATACTTTGTTCTATTTTGCAATGGTTATTTGAAAGAAATTGCAAAACGTCCCCATTGGTTCCGGGTTTAAATGGGGACATTAAGAATTGTCCCCATTTAAACCCGGAACCAATGGGGACGAACCCCTGTTGGCCATTTTAGTTTAAGTTTTATAATACATATCTCTTAATTAGTACAACTCCGCCAGCAACGGTTATTAATACAACAAATCCTAAGGTGAAATAAATTCTTGCTTGCCCTGTACTAATAGATAGCATAACTGGTGCATCGTCAATGTCGTCTTCTCCTGGCTTTTGGTTATCTGGTGTTGAGTCTATGTCTGGTAAATCATATGGGTTGTCATCAATTGAGATTTCTGCTGTGTTGGTCATAACACCCATGTTGTCTTCATTGTTAATCCATGTTAATAGTACTTCTACGTCTGCAGATTCTCCTGGTTGTAATAAGGTATTTTCTAATAATTTTGTAGAAATTACATTGTTTCCTTCGTCTACCCATCCTGGGTTATCTTCTGCTACGAATTTTAATCCTTCTGGGATGTAGTCTGTTATTTCTTTTGCATATCCTTCAACTTCTCCTTGATTGTATATACGGATAGAGTATCTAAATTTAACAACTACTTCGTCTAGTTTCTTTCTATGTAATTCTACTTTTACAACATCTTCTGGGTCATCCCATGGATCATGTCCTGTTTGGGTTACCGTTTGTCCTCCATTTTCGATTACGATTGCTTCTGTTACCCATTTTCTTAGTGCTAAGTCAAAGATTTTGATAACTACTTTTTCAAAGTCATCGTCGTCTTGTTGTCCTGGTACATAGCTTCCTGTTTCGTTTCCTTTGTAACCTGGTAAGTCTTTATCTGCTGGAAGGTTTACGTTGTTTTCTTGCGAGTCTCTATCGGTTACTGGATTTTTACTTGCATCTAAGTATTTGGTGATGTCTGCTATGTTGGTTATGTTTTGACTAGTTGGTGCTGTTTCTTTTACTCTACACATGATTGGCACTTCTTTGTAAGATAATTCTATTTTCCCACTTTCGTTTGCCTCAGCTTTTTTGATTAGGAATTCGTCTGCTGATAGATAATCAGTGTTTACAGTTCTTCCGTCTTCTGCTACTTTCCATCCATATTGTTTGTTAAAGTCACTTTCTACATATTCTAAATGTGGTGGTAAGTGGTCTTTAATTTGGGCTGCATAGCCATCTACTTCGCCTTCGTTGTATGCTCTTAACATGTATACTACGATGTCATTTGCTTGTACTATTACTGGTTCTTTTGTGTGGTTATAGTCAGCTGTTGTGATTAATTTTCCATCAGCTCCTACAGTATTTAGTTTAGAAGTGTCTACTGCTGGTTCTCTTTTATAAGATCCATTTGCATTTTTTAGGTATTCGTTTTCTTCTATGGTTTCGTCTTTACTTACTGCTACAATGAATTTTCTTAAAGCTAAATCAAAAGATGGTAAGATAATGTTGTCATAGTCTTCGTCGTCTTCTTTGTAAATTGGCCATTTTTTATCGTCGTCATAAAATTCGTCGTCTGGATCTTTTTTCCATTCTTCTGGTTTTGAATCTCTATCATCTATTGGATCTCCGTCTTTGTCTGTATCATTTGTGATAGCAGCCTCGTTTCTAATTGCTTTTCCTACTAAGTCAGCGGTTACTTTAAATTTAACAGAAATTTCTTTGTATTTTAAGTCTTGTTCTGTTTTCGTTCCATCATTATGTCCAAATGCTGGGATTAGGTTTTCGGTATGAGATACGGTATCTGCTTGTCCATTTACAATTGGGTGCAAAGCTAAATTGGTTGTTTTGATTTTTGCCATGTCTCCTTGTACATAGCTCCATCCATTTTGTGCATTAAATTCTACTGCTGCTAGTTCTTCTTTATCGGTAATTGGCTGCATGTCTTCTCCTACGGTTGTTCCTAAGAATTGTAATCCTTCTGGGATTTCTTCTGTTATTTCTTTGGCATAACCATCAATGGTTCCTTCATTGTATACTCTAAAAGTATAGGTTACAATGTCACCTTTTACAACACTTACCGGGTCTTTTGTCATTTTGTATTTTGCTGTGGTTTCTGTTAGGTTTCCATTGGCATCTACTTCTCTATTTAGTTTACTTACATCTACACTTTTAATTCTTTCTGCTACTGGTTTGTCATTTACTGCTGTGATACGTTTGATTAGTTTTAAGTCAAATTTTTCTGGTAATGGTTCTAATTTTAAAGTAACTGGTTCTTTTACTTCTTCTGTTTTTACTTCTACCAATGGTTGTGTTAATTCATTGGTACTAGATGCCCATAAAGTCATAGTTTTGTCATTATATTTTACATTAATATCAATGCTAAAGTCTTTTACTTGATCTTTTGGAACAGATAAGTAGAAGTCACTTCCTACTAGACTTTCAATGGTTGCTGTTACTTGCTGTTTTTGGCTGTTTAATAGTTGATAGTTTGAAATTTCACTTCCATTGTTTTTTACTTTAAAGTCAATGGTAAATGGTGTAGGATTTTTTTTCGTCATGTGAATTGGTCCTATTATGTAATTATCTCCAGAATTTTCTTGTTTTAGTGTTTTAGTATCTACTGTAACTGGTGTTCCAGATACTTGGCTTATGTTTTCGTATTGGCTTGCATTTTTCTTTGCCTCACTAATCATGTATTCATATAGTGCCCCTGCTTGCATAGCTCTAGAATTGATAGGGTTTACGTTATTTCCTTGTCCTACTGCATCCTCACTTGAAGTAAATACATGATAAGTTTCATCATCTGTTGTATAGTTAAGCCAACTAAAAGTATGTTGTCCTACTTTATCATATAAAGTTTCATGTTCTGTTGTTTCTTTATAGGTATTTGTTACTGTTTCATCTACTTTATAGTAATTTGAAAAATACCATAAAACGGCTTGATTAACAGCATTAATTTCATTATCTGTTAAAGCCCAACCATCTCTTAAAGAATATTTAGTTGGTTGATTTTCCTCTATAAAATCAATATCATACATTCCTGCTGGCAATTCAAAGGCTTTGTTCATTAGCTCCCAGCTTGGGTTTGTTTTATATTCACTTTCGTCCTTATTTACAACATCTTTTATAGCATTAAAGATAATTTGTTTTTTATCATTTTCTGTTGATTCACCTGGTAAATACATCATGTCTAATACTGCTAAAATAGCATTATATTGGTTTATTGTTGTTCCATTTTCTGAGAAGTTACTTTCAACTAATGTTTTTAATACACCATTTTGCTCTCCTTGTTTCTTTATCTCTTCTCTTTCTGTTTTCATGTTAAAATAAAGATTGTATGGGGCTTTTCTTAGTGTCTCATTTTCACCCCTTACAAAACCAACTCCTGCTTTTACACAGTAGAAGTTAGGATTTTCGTATTGGGTTTCTCCTGTGTATTTTACAATATTCCATATTTTTGCTGCTGTCTTGTTTTCTCCAAGATTGCCTGTCTTTGGATTATTAATAGCATACCCCATATGAGGCGTGCTATTTTCCATTAATGGTAAAACTCCCATTATTAGTTCTTTTCCTGTTTCTACTGATTTAGCATAGCTAACACTTTGTAGTAAAATGGTAGATAATAATAGCATGATTGCTACTAGACTAATTAAAATTTTCTTTCCGTTCATTTTTTCTCTCCTTTTAATTTAGTTTTTCTCCTATTCTATATTTTACACTTTTTTGTTTTTAAGTCAATAGTTGTTTTTTCCAGTTTTTTTGCGATTTTTTTAAGGTCATTTTTTGTCTTTACGGAAATAGTCTTTATCGATTGCAAAAACAAAATAAAGCCTTACATTACAATTATATTACATTTTTTGTATAAAATCAAGACTTTACGTCAATTAATCTTATTTTTCCTTTAAGCCGTAGTTTTTTCTATTTTCTATCATAAAAATATTATTTTTATATAAACTTAAAATAGAGGTGCATTATGAAAAAATTTTTATATAAATTATTAATTTTATTCTTTTTTCTTCTTCCTTTATGTACTACGTCCTTTGCTGACGATTTAGAAGAAGAAACCATTGATGTTGCAGCAGAAATCGAAGCTTCTGCTAATTCTCGGTAAGATACCAGATGTCAATTCCCGTTCTTGTGTTGTAATTGACCGAGTTTCTAATATGATTTTATATGGAAAAAATGAAAAAAACAAAGTAAAAATGGCATCTACCACCAAAATTATGACAGCAACTGTAGTACTAGAGCATACCTCTCTTGATAGAACAGTAGAAGTCTCCAAAAAAGCCGCTAGCACAGGTCGGTTCTAGATTAGGTTTAAAAACTGGTGACAAAATTACGATTCGTGATTTATTATATGGTTTAATGTTATGCTCTGGAAATGATGCTGCTGTTTGTTTAGCTGAAAGTGTTGCTGGAAGTGTGCGGAGAGTTTTCTAATTTAATGAATGAAAAGGCTAAAGAACTAGGTTTAGAAAACAGCCATTTTGAGTCCCCTCATGGTTTGGATTCTGATGAACATTATACTACTGCTTATGAGCTTGCCCTACTTACTGATTATGCTTTAAAAAATCCTACCTTTTTAAATTTGGTAGGTACTAAAAATTATACCGTTACAATTAATGGCTATCCCAAAAACCTTTCTAACACCAATGAATTGCTGGGGAATTTAAATGGCGTTTATGGCGTAAAAACCGGCTTTACCAATGGTGCTAATCGTTGTTTAGTAACGGCTTGCAAGCGAGGCAATATGGATGTTATTTGTGTGGTTTTAGGAGCTGATACGAAAAGTTTTCGAACAAAAGATAGTATCAAATTGATTGAATATGCTTTTAATTCTTATCAGTATTTTAATATAAAAGATTTTGTTAATCAGTCTATTCTAGAATGGCAAAATGATAATCCTAGTTTCTTTTTAGTTGAAAAGGGAGTCGCTTGTAACTTAAAAATGAAAGTTTCTACTTCTTTAGAAGAAAAACCTGTTATTCCTGTAAAAAAAGATTTAATTTCTACAATAGAAGCTAATTTTTCACTAAATCAATTTTTACAAGCTCCTATCAATTCTGGTGATTGTTTGGGACATTTAAAGGTTTCTTCTGGCGATTCTAGCTTAGCAGAGTTTGATTTGGTTTCTACGGCAACGATTAGAAAAAATAATGTACTAGATTATGTGGTTGGCTTTTTTAAATCCTACCCTAAGCAGTTAACTTCTTTGGTTGGACCCAGTGGTTCCGGGTTTAAATGGGGACATTAAGAATTGTCCCCATTTAAACCCGGAACCACTGGGTCACTGGGTCACTAGGTCACAAAAAAAGGAACAATTAAGAACCGTCCCCAATTGTCCCTTCTTATTTTACATTTTCTTTTATGTAGTCAACGACATCTCCTACTGTTACCACTTTTTCTGCATCAGCGTCTGGAATTTCTATATCAAATTCTTCTTCTAATGCCATAACTAATTCAACAATATCTAATGAATCAGCTCCTAAGTCGTCAATAAATGATGCTTCCATATTTACTGCTGTATCTGCTACACCTAGTTGCTCTACAATAATTCCTTTTACTTTTTCTAATACTTCTTCTGAACTCATGATTTAGAGTTCACCTCCTCTTTAAAGTTTGTAAATAATTAATTTATACTTCATTTATATTATATGTTTTTGGTTTTGTCAAGTCTATTTTATAAATATTTTTATTTTGTACGACCTAGTCGATTTGTCCTATTTTTCAAACTCTTCTATCATCTTCTCTACTGCCTTGTTTTCCACAAATTTTTCAGCTTGGATTAAAGTGTATTCAAATAATAAAGCGTCACTACTTCCATGTGCTTTTACGACTGGTTTTTTTACACCTAAGAATAAAGCTCCTCCATAAGATTTATAATCCATGGTTTTACTAAATCTTTTTATGGCTGGTAATGCCGGTATCGAAAAGATTTTAGCAAATATATTTTTCGTAAAGCTTTCGGTTAAAGATCTTTTTACAAATTTTCCTAATCCTTCCGTTGTTTTTAAAAAGACATTTCCAGTAAAGCCATCTGCTACAATGGCATCGATTTCTCCAGAAAAAGCATCTCTTCCTTCTACATTTCCAACAAAGTTGATGTTTAGTTCTTCTTTCTTTTCTTTTAATAGTTTGTAACTTTCACGAACTAGTTCGTTTCCTTTGGTTTCTTCTGTTCCAATGTTTAGTAATCCTATTGCTGGATGCTCGATTCCAAATGTGTTTCGTAAATAAATACTAGACATTTGGGCAAATTGTAATAAATTAATTGGCTTACAATTTGTGTTAGATCCTGCATCAATTAATAATAATTGGCTTTTGTAAGCTGGTAAAATTCCGTGCTAGGGCTGGTCTATCAATTCCTTTAATTCTTCCTACTAAAAGGGTGGCTCCTGTTAGTAATGCTCCTGAGTTTCCGGCTGAGATAAAGACGTCTCCTTCGCTTTCTTTTAGCATTTTAAAGCCTACTACCATAGAAGAATCTTTTTTATGTTTGATAGCAACAGTTGGTGTGTCTTCCATTTCAATCGTTTCTGTTGCGTTTCTTATTTTTAGTCTATTTGATATTTCTTCTGGCTCTTTTCCATAGAATTCTTTTATTTTAGCTCTAATTACTTCTTCTTTTCCTATTAAAACTACTTGCGCTTTTATTTTATTAATGGCATTTACAGCACCTTTTATGTTAGCATCTGGTGCGTTGTCTCCTCCCATAGCATCTAATAGTATTTTCATTTATTTTCCTCCTTAGGTCTTGTCTATTTTATTATATTTTTGGTATTTATATTTTATTATTCTTTCTGGAAAAAAGCAAGCGATTTTAAAAAAAAGAGCACTTATGTGCTCTTTTTCTATTATTAATTAAGCTAAGATATCTGCAACGACACCTGAACCAACTGTTCTACCACCTTCACGAATAGCGAATCTTAATCCTTTTTCGATAGCGATTGGTGTGATTAATTCGATTGTCATTGATACGTTATCTCCTGGCATAACCATTTCTGTTCCAGCTGCTAATTCGATAACACCTGTAACGTCTGTTGTTCTAAAATAGAATTGTGGTCTGTATCCGTTGAAGAATGGTGTATGTCTTCCACCTTCTTCTTTTGTTAATACATAAACTTCAGATGTGAATTTTGTATGTGGATTGATTGTTCCTGGTTTTGCAAGAACTTGACCTCTTTCGATTTCTTTTCTATCAATTCCTCTTAGTAATGCTCCGATATTATCTCCAGCTTCAGCTTGGTCTAATAATTTTCTGAACATTTCTACACCAGTAATAACTGTTTTCTTTCTTTCTGGTGCTAATCCTACGATTTCAACTTCGTCAGAAACTTTTACGATACCTCTTTCTACTCTCCCTGTTGCAACGGTTCCACGTCCTGTAATTGTGAATACGTCTTCAACTGGCATTAAGAATGGTTGGTCTACTGGTCTTTCTGGTGTTGGGATGTAACTATCAATTGCATCCATTAATTCTTTCATAGGTTTGTATACTTCGTCATCTGCGTTTGTAGATGAGCTTTCTAATACTTTTAATGAAGATCCTTTGATGATTGGAATGTCATCTCCTGGGAAGTCATATTCAGAAAGTAAGTCTCTTACTTCCATTTCTACTAATTCTAATAATTCTGGATCGTCTACCATATCACATTTATTTAGGTAAACAACGATGTATTTAACACCTACTTGTCTTGCTAATAAGATGTGCTCTCTTGTTTGTGGCATAGGTCCATCTGCTGCTGATACTACAAGTACTGCACCGTCCATTTGAGCAGCACCAGTGATCATGTTTTTAACATAGTCAGCGTGTCCTGGGCAGTCAACGTGAGCATAGTGTCTGTTGTCTGTTTCGTATTCTACGTGAGCTGTGTTAATTGTGATTCCTCTTGCTTTTTCTTCTGGAGCACCGTCGATTTGATCGTATGCTTCGTATTGTGCTTTTCCTAATAATGATAAGTATTTTGTAATAGCTGCTGTTGTTGTTGTTTTTCCGTGGTCTACGTGACCGATTGTACCAATGTTAACATGTGGCTTTGTTCTTTCAAATTTTGCTTTTGCCATTTTAAAAATTCCTCCTTTAAGTTAGCCGTTCGAGCGAAGCGAGTTACGGATAACTTATGCAAAATGCGTTAGCATTTTGTAATCCTTAATTCTCTCCTTCTGCCTTTCTTAAGCGAAGCGAGTTACGGATAACTTATGCAAAATGCGTTAGCATTTTGTAATCCTTAATTCTCTCCTTCTGCCCTTTAGCTAAATATATTTTTTAATAAATTTAAAAACTTTTTAATGCACTTGCATTTTATAACATTTTTGCTAAAAAAGCAAGTCTTTTTTAATCTTTCTTTCTAGAAGCAACAATATTATCAAAAACAGATTTTGGTACTTCTTCATAGTGAGAAGGTTCCATGGTATAAGTTCCTCTACCTTGTGTTTTTGAACGTAAGTCGGTTGCATAACCAAACATTTCTGAAAGTGGTACAAATGAGTGGATTTCTTGCATTCCATCATCACTATCCATACCTTCCATTCTTCCACGTCTAGAGTTAATATCTCCAATAACGTCTCCCATGTATTCTTCTGGAACTGTTATTTCTACCTTCATAATCGGTTCTAGAATAACTGCTTTTGCTTGTTTACAACCTTCTTTGAAAGCCATAGAAGCTGCAATTTTGAACGCCATTTCTGAAGAGTCAACTTCGTGGTAAGAACCATCTACTAAAGTAGCTTTGAAGTCGATTACTGGGTAACCAGCTAAGATTCCGCTTTCAGCTGCTTCTCTCATACCTTGTTCAATTGGTTTGATATATTCTTTTGGTACAGCTCCACCAACGATTTTGCTTTCAAATTCAATTCCTTTACCTGGCTCTAATGGTTCCATTTCAAACCAAACGTCACCATATTGTCCTTTACCACCAGATTGACGAATGAATTTACCTTGTACTTTAACTTTGTTTCTGATAGTTTCTTTGTAAGCAACTTGTGGTTTACCAACATTACATTCTACTTTAAATTCTC
>CANRXN010000002.1 GCA_947643945.1 uncultured Clostridium sp. | reverse complement strand
CGGATACGAAAGGCCAGAATTACACGATTATCAAAAATATGGCTATGAAAACGAAAGGCTAATAGGACAGAAAAAATGGTATACCGATTACATGAACCAAAACATAAAAGTAGCCTCTGGAAACATAGGCTTACCACCAGAAATCTATACACTAAAACCAGCTAAAAGCAGTAACTTTGAATACGCTTATCAAATGAAAGAAGTATTCCAAGAACCAGAAAACCTAATAGAAGAAATAAAAGAACTAATCAATAACTTAGCAAGTAAATTTAAAATGTTAGTGGGTTGCTAAAAGACCTGTCCCAAAACTTGACACATTGTCAGGTTTTGGGACAGGCACAGAAGTGACCATAGCTACAAGAAATAAAAATGAAAGAGGAAAATAATGAAAGTTGCAGAATTTAATTACGAACTACCAGAAGAACTAATTGCCCAAACACCAATCCAAAAAAGAGACGAATCCAGATTAATGATATTAAACAAAAATGCTAAAACCATAGAACACAAAGTATTTAAAGACATCATTGACTATTTACAGCCAGGAGATGTCCTAGTTAGAAACAACACCAAAGTAATACCAGCAAGACTTTATGGAAAAAAAGAAACAGGAGCCAATGTAGAATTTTTACTTTTAAACAATATCGAAGGTGACATTTGGGAATGTATTGTAAGACCAGGGAATAAGCTTCATGTAGGAACAAAAGTAATCTTTGGAGATGGTCTATTACAAGCTAAAATATTAGAAGTAATGCGGAGGACGGAACCAGAAAAGTAGAATTTTATTACCAAGGCATCTTTAATGAAATTTTGGACAAAATCGGCTTAATGCCATTACCACCTTATATCCATGAAGAGTTAAAACAAAAAGACAGGTATCAAACTGTATATGCTAAATATGACGGCTCAGCTGCAGCACCAACAGCAGGTTTGCACTTTACCAAAGAATTGTTAGCCAAATTAGAACAAAAAGGCATAGCAATTGCCAATGTAACCTTACATGTAGGAATAGGAACCTTTAGACCAGTAAAAGAAGAAGTAGTAGAAGCCCACCAAATGCACAGCGAACATTTTTATATCAAACAAGAAGATGTGGACAAAATCAACCAAGCCAAACAAAAGGGAAAAAGAGTCATTGCAGTAGGAACTACCTCATGTAGAGTGTTAGAAAGTATAGCCAACGAAAAAGGTCAAGTAAAAGCCACAGAAGGAGACACGCAAATCTTTATCTATCCAGGCTATCAATTTAAAATATTAGACGGTTTAATCACCAATTTTCATTTACCACAATCTACCCTATTAATGTTAGTATCTGCCTTAGCAGGAAAAGATTATATCATGAAGGCCTATGAAGAAGCCGTAAAAGAAAAATATCGTTTCTTTAGTTTTGGTGATGCCATGTTCATCGATGGCTAATTTTAGACCTGTCCCAAAACTGACCAAAATGTCTAGTTTGGTGCCTGTCCCAAAACTGACCAAAATGTCGAGTTTGGTGCCTGTCCCAAAACTGACCAAAACTGACCAAAAAAAGGAGGAGAAAAATAGATATGGAACCAGCAATAACCTATGAATTATTACACCAGTGTAAGCAAACAGGAGCAAGAAGAGGTGTAATCCATACACCTCATGGTGATATCCAAACGCCAGTGTTTATGCCGGTAGGAACCCAAGCAACTGTTAAATCTGTTACGCCAGAAGAATTAAAAGAAGAGATAAAAGCTGATATTATTTTATCTAATACCTATCATTTGTATTTAAGACCACGGAAGTAAATTGGTTAAAGAAGCGGGTGGTTTGCATCAGTTTATGAATTGGGATAAACCAATATTAACCGATAGTGGTGGCTTTCAAGTGTTTAGTTTAGGGGATTTAAGAACTATTAGGGAAGAAGGCGTGGAATTTAAATCTCATTTAGATGGAAGTAAGCATTTCTTTTCACCAGAAAGTGTAATGGAAGTTGAAGAGGATTTGGGTGCAGATATTATTATGGCATTTGACGAATGTGTAGAACATGGAGCAAGTTATGAATATACTAAACAATCCATGGAAAGAACAACCAGATGGGCAAAACGCTGTAAAGAAGCACATAAAACAGTAGAGAAACAAGCACTATTTGGTATTGTGCAAGGTGGCTTTTTTAAGGATTTAAGACAAAAAAGTGTAGAGGACTTAATTGCCTTGGAACTACCTCGGTTATGCCATTGGTGGAATTAGCGTAGGAGAAACCAAAGAAGAATTTTTGGATATTTTACAATATACCACGCCATTGTTACCAAAAGATAAGCCAAGATATTTGATGGGAGTGGGAACACCAGACTATTTAATCGAAGCTGCCATGGCTGGAATTGATATGTGTGATTGCGTATTACCTACTAGAATTGCAAGAAATGGAACTGCTATGACATCACGGGCGGAAAAGTAGTAGTAAGAAATGCTAGCTATGAAAGAGATTGGGGACCACTTGACCCAGAATGTGACTGCTATACTTGCAAAAATTATACAAGAGCCTATTTAAGACATTTAGTAAAAACCAACGAAATTTTAGGAGACCGATTATTATCAATTCACAATCTAAGGTTCTTGACTAATTTGATGGAAAAGGTTAAAATAGAAATAGAGAATGATAATCTTGGGAATTTCAAAGAGGAATTTTACAAAAGATATGGATATATCAAATAAATGGAGGTATATATATGAATTTAATTGAAGAAAGTTTCCAAAACAAAGAAGAAAAAAAGAAAAAAAGAACGACGAAAATAATTTTAGCAGCCATTATTTTTGTGGTAATTATTATTGTAGGAATTGTTAGTTATTTGATGTATATAAAAAGTACGGTAATGAAATTAACATTAGATGGACAAGCTAATGACAAGTTAAAAAGTTTATTAGTTTTTGAAAATGATGGAACCATTTATGCACCGATAAAAGAAATTGCATCTTATTTTGGTTATGATAGTTTTAATGGAGAATATAGCGAAAAAACAGAACAACCTAGTAAATGCTATGTACAAAACCAAAATGAAGTAGCTAATTTTGAATTAGGAGAAACGAAAATATACAAACTAGATTTAACCAAAAAAACAGATAGTGATTATGAATACACCTATATCAAAAATCCAGTAAAAGCGATAAATGGGGTTTTATATGTATCAGCAGAAGGGTTAGAAAAAGCATTCAATATTAGTTTTGATTACAATCAAGAAAAAAATGCTATAACAATTTACACCATGCCATATTTATATCAATACTATGCTAACAAAATACTAGACTATGGTTATGTAGAACTAAACAATGAATTTGTAAACCAAAAAGCAATTCTAAAAGACCAATTAGTTGTTTTAAAAGACAAAGACAAAAAGCAATATGGTGTAATAGGGGTAGACGGTTCTACCATTTTAGAACCTAAATATGATAACATCACCTACCTAGTAAACACGGGAGATTACTTAGTAGAAAGCAACAAAAAAGTAGGGATTATGTCTCAAAATAAAGAAACGAAAGTACAAATTATTTATGATAGTATTGAACTAATGGATAGTGATGCAGGACTATATGTAGCCAAAAAAGACAATAAATACGGGGTAATTGATGTTCGTGGAAACATCAAAATTTATATTGAAAATGACGAAATAGGAGTAGATATCTCCAAGTTTGCACAAAACAATATCAAAAATAAATATATTTTGGCAGGCAATTTAATTCCAGTAAGACAAGATAAATTCTGGGGCTTGTATGATAAGTCAGGAAATCAAGTGGCAGAATATAAATATGATAGCCTAGGATATATCGCTTCTAGTAATAAAGATGCTTTGAATTTATTAGTCATTCCAAGTTATGAAGTGTTAGTTGCTTGTAAAGATAAAAAATATACATTGGTTAATTCCTCTGGAGAAGAACTATTTGCGCCTACAGCAGACGATATTTATATGACTATTAGTGGTGGAGAAAAGCATTATTATATCACAGCAAATGATAAGAAAATGGATGCAGAGGAATGGCTAAATAAAAATGGAATAACAGCAAAGTCTAATAGTGACAATAATCAATCACAAGAAAAGCAACCAGAAAATAATAGCACAAAGAATAATACCAATACCAATAAAACGAAAAACAATACTAGCAAAGATAACACAAGTAACTCTACTTCCAAAAATGGAAATCAAGATATTGAAGAAGAGGAAGAAGAGGAAGAAGAACCAGAACAGACAACTGACGAAGAAGGCAATGAAGGCGAAGAATAATAAAAAAGGCAATTAGGAAAAAACCTGATTGCTTTTTAGTATGCCAATGGTTCTGGTTTTAAATGGCAACTTTTTGTTTACGATTCGTAGCTACTCCACAGTTCTAAATAGGACTGTGAATTGTAACAACTTTTTAGAAGAAAAATAAAAAAATTTCAAAAAAGCGTTTACAATTTAAGAAAACTTGTATACAATATAGAAAAAAGAAGAAAAATGTCAAAAACAACAAAAGAAAATCAAAAAAAGGAAGGAAGTACGTAAAATCCATGAAAATATTGATGTTAACATGGGAATACCCACCAAGAGTAGTAGGAGGAATTTCAAGAGTAGTATACGATTTATCAAAAACGCTATTAAAAGATGGGCATGACGTAACCGTCATAACCTATCGAGATGGCGATAGTCCGTATTTTGAAGACGACAAAGGAGTAAAAGTCTATCGTGTAGACAATTACATGATAAACCCTAACAACTTTATCGATTGGGTCATGCAAATGAATTTCAACATGCTTGCCAAAGCCAATGAAATCATTGCCGAACAAGGCGGATTTGATGTCATTCATGCCCACGATTGGCTAGTAGCCTACTCAGCTAAAACCCTAAAAAACTCTTACAACATTCCAATCGTTTCTACCATTCATGCAACAGAAGCAGGAAGAAACAGTGGGATTCATGACGAACAACAAAGATACATCAATGACACAGAATGGATGCTAACTTACGAATCAGCAGAAGTAATTGTAAACAGCAATTACATGAAAAACGAGTTGCAAAGACTATTTGGCTTACCATATGAAAAAATAAATGTCGTACCAAATGGTGTAAACATGAGTTTATTTAATGGAGTAGAAAGAGACTACGACTTTAGAAGAAGATATGCCATGGACAATGAGAAAATTATACTATTTATGGGAAGACTAGTTTATGAAAAAGGAGTCCAACACTTAATATCAGCCATGCCAAAAATCTTGGCAGGTTATCGAGACAGCAAGCTTGTCATATGTGGAAAAGGTGGTATGTTAGACGAACTAAAACGACAAGTAGATGCTATGGGAATAGGAAACAAAGTATATTTTGCAGGATATATGGGAGGAAAAGATGTGCAAAAAATGTACAAGGCAGCAGATATAGCGGTCTTTCCAAGTACTTACGAACCATTCCGGAATTGTAGCACTAGAAGCCATGCTAAGCGAAAATCCAGTTGTTGTAGCCGATATTGGCGGACTAAACGAAATCGTAGAACATCGAAGTAACGGAATGAAAGCTTATTGTGGAAATCCAAACTCATTTGCAGACTCTATCTTAGAATTATTATATGACCCAAAACTTTGCATGGAAATCACCAAAAAAGCAAAAAACAAAGTAAGAAATCAATACAATTGGAGCAAAATAGCACAAGACACACACTTTACTTATCAAAAAGCAATCTGTCAATCAGTAGCAGAAAAACAAAAACGTGAGCTAGAGCAAGAAAGAGCAAGAAAAACCAAAAAAGCAAAAAATACCGAAAGCGAAATCACCAATTTACTTAGCTTCAAAAAGCGTCAAGCTTATGCTTAAAATAGGAGGGATTAGGGGGACGTTCCTTAAAATCCCTGCTTTAGGGATTAGGGGATTTCTTAGAAAAAATAGAAATACCACAAAAGTTAAACAAAGAAGTTTAAAATTTGTGGTTCTTTTCTATTCTAGGAAAATGATTGCAATAAGCCACCTGGAAAAATAAATGAAAAAACTTTTTAAATTCTACAAATTTAGCAAAAAAATAGTGTATAATAGAAAAAAGGAGAAATGAGAAAATGGAATTTAAATCAGGGTTTGTTACTCTAATTGGAAGAACCAATGTGGGAAAATCAACATTATTAAATTTATTAGTAGGCGAAAAAGTAGCGGCAATTGCCAATAAAGTGCAAACGACAAGAACAGCAATCAAAGGAATTGTAAACAGAAAAAACAGCCAAATTATTTTTACCGATACACCAGGAATTCATAAACCAAAAACCAAATTAAATGAAACAATGGTAGAAACTTCCTTTTCAAGTATTCCTGATAGTGATGTGGTTTTGTTTTTGATAGAAGCAACAAGCACAGAAATTGGTAAAGGTGATAGCATTATTTTGGAAAAAATAAAAGAGGCAAAAAGAAAAACAATTTTAATTATTAATAAAATAGATTTAGTAAAACGACAAACACTGTTACAGTTAATTGATATATATAGCAAAGAATATGACTTTCAAGCGGTAATACCAATTTCGGCAACAAACGAAAAATACAAAGAAATCATTTTAGACGAAATTGAAAAACAGCTAGAACCTCGGACCTGCCTATTATGATATAGAGGAATATACCGATCAAACCTTAAGACAATTAGCAGAAGAAACGATAAGAGAAAAGGCTTTAAAACTATTGCAAGACGAAGTGCCACATGGAATTTATGTTGAAGTGGAAAAAATGAAAGAAAGAAAAAATAAACAAGGCGAGGATATCTATGATATCGAAGCAACGATTTATTGCTTACGAAATTCTCATAAAGGTATTATTATCCGGAAAAAATGGGGAAATGCTAAAACGAATTGGAGGAGTAGCAAGGATAGATATGGAAGAAAACTTTGGTATTAAGATAAATTTGAAGACTTGGGTCAAGGTCAAAGAAGATTGGCAATCTAATGATACGATTGTAAATCGATTTAAACTAAAATAAAAAAATGAAAACAGGCACCTGCCCTAGCTTTGCTATAAATAGAAACATGTTTGATTGTCAATGCTTTAATGATTTTATGTATAAAGTCCAGAAAAAATGCGAAAGATAAAATTAAAGGTAAAACTTTAAATTAGAATTTAGGAAGTGAGCTTATGATAAAAAAAATAGCATGGGAAACCTTTAAAAATACAGGAGATATTAATGCATTTATGGAATTAAAAGAAATTGAAAATATAGAAAAAGAAATCCAAGAAGGAATCATAAAACCAATAGATGGAAAAGAAATTAAAGAGGAAAACCAAAAATGGCAAATGTAAAAATAAATGGAATTGTATTAGCAGAAAGTAACATGGGAGACTTTGACAAAATGCTAACTGTACTAACCCCAAATGTGCGGAAAAATATCTTGTGTGGCCAAAGGAGCAAGAAGACCTAAAAGTGCTCTTTTGGCTGGCACCCAGATGTTTTGTTTTGGCGAGTATTTAGCCTATAAAGGCTCTCGGGACCTATCATATCAATTCGGTAGAACCGATTGAAGTGTTTTATAATTTAAGGGTCGATTTAGATAAATTAAAATATGCGGTACATATCAATAAAATTGTGCAAGACGTAACGGGAGAAAATCAAAATTGTTATAAAATTTTGCAATTATTATTAAATACCCTTTATACCATAGCCCAAACGGACAAAAACCTAGATATGGTATTAGGCATTTTTAAACTACGCTTATTATGTATTTTAGGATTTACCCCACAAGTGATGGCATGTGTAAATTGCCAGGAAAAAGAAAAAATAGCTAGTTTTAGTATGAAAGATAATGGTATAAAATGTAGGACATGTGGAAAATTAGATACTAGTAGCATTGAGATCAGCGAAAGTACCTTGAATGCGATAAAATATACGGTCACAGCACCGCCTAAAAAGTTGTATGCTTTTGATTTAAAAGATACATCTTTAGAAGAGTTTAAGTTAGTTACGAAATTGTATTTTAATGAGAAGTTAGAAAAAGAATATAAATTTGACAACTAAAAAATTAACGTATATAATAAAACCATAAAAAGAAGGGAGCGATTTTTATGAAAATAAAAATAACAGGAAAAGAATTAAAAATAACAGAAGCAATTAATAGCTATGTAGAAAGAAAACTAGACAGAATCGATAAATATTTTGAAGAAGCAGAAGCAGAAGTCACTCTAAAAACAGAAAAAAGCGAGCAAATTGCAGAAATCTATGTAACAGCTAATGGAGAAAAATATAGAGCCGTAACAGAAGACAAAGATATGTATGCTTCTATCGATAAAGACATAGACATCTTAGAAGGACAAATTAGAAAAGCCAAAACCAAAAAAGAAAAAATGCAAAAAGAAGCTTCATTAAAAACAATGGAAGTGATAAAAGATAACGCTACTGAAATTACAGACGAAATTATAAAAACATCATACTATGAAATTAAGCCAATGCTACCAGAAGATGCGGTTTTAAAATTAAAAGAAAAACCAAGTCATAACTTTTTAGTTTTCATTAATGTGGAAACTGGAAAAGTAAATGCGGTACATAAATTAAAAGATGGAAAAAATTATGGTTTAGTAGAGCCAGAAGCATAAAAAATAAAAAAGAAAAGGCAGGAAATCAAATCCTGCCTTTATGTATTTTAAAAATAAAATAAATAAAAACAAAATTTAACTTCCTACCAAAGGTTATAAAAAAACCTTACAAATGAAGATTAGTAACTATAAAACAAAAACTATTTCATTTGTTGTTCAGCTTGTTGAATCATTTTTCTTACCATGTTACCACCGATTTTACCAGCATCTTTAGCTGAAATATCTCCATTGTATCCGTCTTTTAAATTAACACCAACTTCACTAGCTACTTCATATTTGAATTTATCTAAAGCAGTCATAGCTTCTGGAACTAATTTTTTGTTTGAATTGTTTGCCATCGTTTTTTCACCTCCTGTAATATTACATATAGAAAAAACCTTTGCTTTTTCTAATACTAGAATGTGCCAAAAAGCAAAAAAATACACAAGCAATTTTTTCAAAAAAAAACGACTCTTGCCAAACGAAAAAAATAAAGTTATAATAAATTGGTACATAAAGCAAGGAGTGATAAGATATGTATAAATTAGTAGCAATTGACTTAGATGGAACGATGCTAAACCAGTATGGAGAGGTAACTCCAAATACAAAAAAAGCAATCCAAGCAGCAATAGAAAAAAATATAGAAATCGTAATTGCATCAGGAAGACCTATTGATTCCATAAAAACAATTGCCAAAGAAATTGGAAGCAACCATTATTTTATTGCAGGAAATGGTGCTCTTATTTATGATATCCAAAAAGAAGAAATTGTTTATGATAAATTTTTACCAAAACAAAAAGTTTTAGAAATTATAAAAATATGTGAAGAAAATAGCATTTCTTATAATGTATATACCGAAGAGACGATTTTAGCAAATAGCTTAAAATACAATGTTTTATATTATCAAAAAGAAAATCTAAAAAAAGAAAAAAGCAAACAGACTAAAATTAGTATTATCGAAAATATCTATGAATATGTAAAAAGTAAAAAAGAAGAAAAATTTTTAAAAATGACAATCTGTGACGACAACAAAACAGTATTTCAATCGATCATAAGGAAGTTAAGAAAGATAGAAGGAATTGAAGTGCTAGATGTTTCACATATGTCGAAAAAAACAATCAAACAAGGAACAGAAGAGATAACCGTTGAGTATTACTACACAGAAATAACGATGCAAAATGTAGATAAATGGGAAGCAATTGAACACTTAATAAATCAACTAAATATCAAAAAAGAAGAAGTAATAGCAATTGGCGATAATGTAAATGACAAAAAAATGATTGAACAAGCAGGCTTGGGAGTGGTTATGGCTGGCAGTACACCAGAGGTAAGTGACATTGCAGACTATATAACAACTTCAAACAATGAAGATGGTGTGGCAAAAGTGTTAGAAAAATTTTGCTAAAATTTAAAAACCTGTCCCTAATCGTGCTAAATGGTATAAGCTGTACCTGTCCCAGATGATGCTAGCAGGAGAAATGTTACGAAAATATTACAAGAACATTAACTTTTTATAACAACTATTAAATTTATTGATTTTGGGAGCTAATTGCGGTACAATAAACTAGATGGATATTTTGTAAAAAAATATAGAAAAATAAAAATTAAGGGAGGAATTTGTCATGGCAACAAATCCAATGCAAAGAAAAGCAAGAAATTCATTTTTATTAGGAATGTTAGTGATGTTATTAATAGCAGGAGTAGTAATTGGTTTATTATTCATGCAATTAATGAATAAAACTAAAAAGGAACAAGAAGAACTAAAAGCAAGTGTAAAAGCGTATGTTTTAAATCAAGATGTAAGCTCAGGACAAGTTATTACAAATGATATGCTAACCATACAAACGGTAAATAAAAATTTAGTTCCAAGTAATGCAACAAGTGATATTGAAATAATTCAAAACTATGCTTTGCAAGATAAAGCAGGAAATGATATTTATACCAAATATGATAAAAATAATAATGCAACACTTTATATCAATAAAGATAACAAAGAGTATCAAGTAAAAAAAGAAGACGAAACAGATAACTATTATATTGAAAAAGGTAGCAATAAAGAATACTTAGAATTAAATAGTGTACCATTAGTTGCCAAAGTAACTATGAAGAAAAATACATTATTAACAACAGAATTGCTAAGCAAAAGTGATAGCATGGTACAAAACGATGTAAGAAAACAAGAATATAATATGTTAGTACTTCCAATGGATTTAGTAACAGGAGATTATATCGATGTTAGACTAATGATGCCATCTGGACAAGACTATATCGTAGTGGCTAAAAAAGAAGTAGAAATACCAAATATTAATGGCGTGGATTCGGATGATACAGTTTGGATGAACCTAACAGAAGACGAAATCTTACATATGAGCTGTGCTATTTATGATGCATACAGAGTAAAAGGATCTAAAATCTATGTTACTAAATATACAGAAGCTGGTATGCAAGAAGCAGCAAAACCAACCTATCCAGTAAATGAAAGCACATCTAAACTATTACAAAACAACCCAAACATATTAGAAAAAGCCATGAGTGAAATTGCCAACCGCTATAAAGAAATAAATGCTACAGAATTAAGAAACAACTACATTAACAATGAAATTAGCAACCAAGGAGACCAAGCACAATCTAATATTGAAACCAACATGCAAGAAAGTACAACCAACTCTAAAAACTCAAGAAAAGAATACTTAGACTCTTTAGCAGGAGTAGTAAACTAGAAAAAAGGAGTGAACTACAAACGATGAAAAAAATAGGATTTATAGGAGCTTATGACAAAACCGATTTAATTGTATATTTAGCTAAAATACTAACCGTATTAAACCAAAAAGTATTAGTAATTGATGCAACCGTAAATCAAAAAGCAAGATACATTGTACCTGCTATAAATCCAACCACTTCTTATGTAACAGACTTTGAAGATATTGATATAGCAGTTCGGCTTTTCAAATGCAAGCGAAATTAAAAGATATTTAGGATTAGCAGAAAGCCAAGAAATGGAATATGACATAATATTAGTAGATACAGACAGTATGGAAGGATTCCAAAACTTTCAATTACAAGATGCTTCCAAAAACTATTTTGTAACCTCTTTTGACAATTATTCACTAAAAAAAGGACTAGAAGTCTTAAGCCGGATTACAAGAAACAGTAAGCTTAACTAAAATTTTATTTTCGAAAGAAATGCTAAAAGAAGAAGACGACTACTTAAATTTCCTTTCTTTAGGATATAAAATCATATGGAATGAATATAGAATTTATTTCCCAATTGAAAATGGAGACTTAAGTGTCATTTACGAAAACCAAAGAGTGGCCAAAATAAAATTTAAAAAATTAAGCGTACAATACAAAGATGGACTAGCTTACTTAAGCCAAGAAATTTTGTCAAATGTTAGTGAATCTAACATAAGAAAAGCGATCAAGCTAATCGAGAAAAACGTATAGCGATAGGATACAAAGGAAGAAGGGAAGGAAAAGAAATGTCAATTGTAACATTTTGGAACAATGGAAAAGAACAAACAGGGAAAACCCTGTCACTAGCGGCAATTTGTACCCATTTAGCAATTGAACATAATTATAGAATCTTAGTCATCTCAACCGGATATCAAGACCAAAATTTAGATAAGTGTTTTTGGCAGCAAGCAAAAAAAGTAAAGAAAAATCTAGGATTATTTGGACCAAACACAAGCATTGCCTTAGAAGAAGGAATATCCCGGACTAGCTAAAATTATGAAGAGTAATAAATTATCGCCAGATCATATAACCAATTATACAAAAATTATCTTTAAAGATAGACTAGAAATATTACCAACCTATAAAGGAGATAAAGAACAATACAACGATATAAGAAGATATTATCCAGACATTATAACTTTGGCCAACAATTATTATGACTTGGTATTTGTTGACTTGGACAAACAAGTACAAGACGACATAGCAGATACCATTCTAGAAAATTCTAATTTAATCGTCGTAAACCTAAGCCAAAGATTAACAAGCATCAATGAATTCGTAGAATTAAGAGAAGAAAAACCAATCTTACAAAGCAAAAAAACATTATTATTAGTAGGAAGATATGACAAATTCTCAAAATACAACATTAAAAATATATCAAGATATTTAGGAGAAAGAAACAAAGTATCAACCATACCATATAACACATTATATTTTGAAGCATGTGAAGAAGCAAAAGTACCAGACTTATTTTTATCTTTAAGAAAAACAGGAGAGGATGACAGAAACGGATTTTTTATGGCAGAAGTAAAAAGAACCGTAGATAACATTATATACCGATTACAAGATTTGCGATAGAAAAACAAGGAGGAAAACCAAATGACCATAACAAACATCATATTAATACTAGTAGTTTTGGCAATTGCAGGCTATGCCGTTTTCTACAGTATTAAGAAAAAGAAAACAGCAGAAGTTGAAGTTGCAGTTGATGTAGACGATAAAACCTATACCATTGAAAAAATGATAGAATTTATCAAAAGAAGACTAGACGAAATCACCAAAGTCAACTTGTACGACATAGGATTATCTGAAGAAGAATTAAAAAGAAGAAAGAACAAAAAGTATGAGCTAAAAAAAGCTTTAAAAGGATGTACCTATGGTGACGTTAATGATAAAAAATATGTAAAAGAATTGATTTTTGATTTATTAGAAAAAGAATATGGTGTAACAGAAAGCAACATATCAAAAGCAATTCCATTTGATATTCCTTCTTTACTAACAGCACAAGATAAATTTGACATCTTAATTTACAGTTATAAAAAAGAATTTGGTTATGAAGCCTTAACTGAATTAATCAAAAAATACAATCTAGCAACTTTAAAATATGTAGAAGGAGAAACCAAACCTTCTTATGTAATAACAAGTAACGAAATAGAAGATATTTACGAAAAAGAAAATATCGTATTAACCTTTGCTGACAAACTAGCAGTAGTAGTACAAAGAATTTATCAACACTACAAAGGATACAGCTCCATTGACGAAGTAAGAGACATGAACATAGACGGAATTTCAGGACGGAGTATCTGGACTTCCAGAAAGTTTCTTAAGCCAAGTAGCACAAGCAGATGGAGATTACTTAGAACAAGTAACAGAACACAAAGTGCCAAGAGCATGTGATAGTATTTGGATTTTCTTCCAAGGTAAGTCCATTCGTTTAGAATTCTTATCTTTTGGAACCGAAGCAGAATTAAAAAGAGTTTGTCAAAATATCTATAAATACAACAACCCAGGACAATTGTCAGACACCAATGGTTATAAAATCAACGAAATGAAAGACGGCTCTCGTGTCGTTGTAGTAAGACCAAGCTTTTCTGAAACATGGGCGTTCTTCGTAAGAAAATTTGACGTAAAACGTTCAACCTTAGAGCAATGGTTTAAAGGAGAACCAGGAAGTGGAGATTCTATTGAATTACTAAAATATTTAGTAAAAGGAGCAAGAATTATCTCTATTACAGGTGAACAAGGTTGTGGTAAAACAACCATGCTAATGGGAATGATAGAAAACATTTATGAAACCATGAACATTCGTGTTCAGGAAACTGCATTTGAGCTTCACTTAAGAAAAATTTATCCAACCAGAAACATATTAACTTTTAGAGAAACCGAAACCATATCAGGACAAGAAGGTTTGGACGTACAAAAGAAAACCGATGGTTCGGTAAACATTATCCGGAGAGGTTGCAACAGACCCCGTAGCATCTTGGATGATACAAGCTGCCCAAGTTGCATCTAAATTTACTTTATTTACTCACCATGCAAAAACCTTTCCAAACCTAGTAACAGCACTTCGTAACTCTATGCTTCGTGCGGGAGTATTTAAAAACGAAAAAACAGCAGAAGAGCAAGTTGTGCAAGTACTAAACTTTGATATCCACTTAACCAAGGACTTTAAAGGAAAAAGATATGTAGAAAGAATTACCGAATGTATTCCAGTAGAAGAAAAAAATGAATACACCTTTGACCATAGAAAAGAAAAAACCTTAGAAGGAAAATTTGATAAATTCTTTGACAATGCCACACGTTATTTTGAAAAAGTAACAGATAGACAATTATATACCTATCGAAATATTTTAGAATATGTAGATGGAGAATATATTATCACCAATCCAATATCACAAGCAAACTTAAGAGAAATGCGAATGAACATGGACGAAATAGACTTAGAAAAATTTGATGAATTTGTGGAAAGACATTGGAGTGACAATAAAAAACAAACAGTTGCTGTAACAGCAAGAGAAGAAACCAAAAAACGTGGTAGAAAAGCAAAAAAAGAAGATTAGAGTAAAAAGAAACCAAAAAAGAAAGAGGTGAATAACAAGTGAATAACAACATGATATTTTATTTGATGGGTGGTTCAGCAGGATTATTTGTAATTATCGTATTTGCGTATTACCTATTATCTAAAAAAATGCAAAAAAGTGAATACAAAAGAATCCAAGCTTTGCAACAAGGAACAAAGCGAAACAACTTTTCAACCGAAATACTATTCCAAAAATTATACTTATTTTACATCAAAATCCCATTCATAAAAAGATATGCTTTAAAAATTAGAAGAAGACTAGAAATTATTAATATTGATGACGAATATAACACCAGAAAAGGAACCGCTAAAATACTATCAAAAGCACTTGTTATTATTGTACCAATTATCGTAGTTACGATTGTGATAACCAAATCCAATTTCTTATTAATGTGTATTTTGCTAATTTTTGAAATCTTTATGGTAGATACCTTAATAGATGGATCTGTTGACAAAATGGACAACAAAATATTAAAAGAGCAAATAGACTTCTTTGCCGAAATTAGACATGCTTACCATGAATTTAACATGGTAGAAGAAGCAATATACCAAGTATCACAAGATGACGAAAAAAGCGTATCTAGCCAAGGCGAAAAAATATATGAAATATTAATTTCCAATGACCCAGAAATGGAATTAGAAAAATATTATGACATTGCACCAAATAGTTTCTTAAAAGAATTTGCAGGAGTTTCTTACTTAACCAAAGAATTTGGCGATAGAAAAGTAAATGGAGCCTCTTTGTACTTAAAAAATGTAAACAACATAACCCAAGAAATGCAACTAGAAATTTTAAAAAGAGATAAATTAAACTATGTATTCCAAAGCTTATCTGTTATCTCTATTGCACCAGTTCTATTACTAGAACCATTAAAAAACTGGGCAATCAGTAACTTCTCCTTTACCGCAAGCTGGTATCAAGGAAAGCCAGGAATGATTGTACAAATTTTAATTTTAATTATTACCTTTGCTGCTTACATATTAGTTAGAAAGCTAAAAGACAATGGTTCAACAGGAATTGATACAAAAAATACAGAAAACCCATGGCAAGAAAGATTATATAAGAAAAAACCAATTAAAAAAGTAGTAGATTTATTTATTCCAAAACAAGGAACCAAAGAATATAGAAAAATACAACAATACTTAAAAGATGCAGCATCTCATTTGAAAATGGAATGGCTGTACATGAACAGAATTACCATGGCAATTGTAACGTGTATTGCATCGATTATCATCTTTTCACAATTACATGTAATTGCGATTAATTACATCTATACAGAGCCGACAACAGAATATGATATTATTGGAGGCTTATCAGCAAAAGACGAACGAAAAGCAATGGAGTTAACCGAGCAAGACAACAAAATATTAGACCAATTTAGAGGAGAGCCAAAAACAACAACAGCCCAGATAAAAATGGCAGTTGAGCGTTTAAAATATTACGAAGAAGCAGAAGATGCTGAAATTGATAAAGCAGTAAAAAGAATTGAAGAAAAATTAAAAATTATCAATAGCGAATATATGCAATGGTTTGAATTATTATTAGCATTTGTATTTGCAGTAGTAGCTTACATGGCACCAATTTGGTTACTAATTTTCCAAGTAAAAATGAGGCAACTAGAAATGGAAGACGAAATCATGCAATTCCAAACCATTATCTTAATGCTTATGAGAATTGAAAGAGTAAATGTTGAAATTATACTAGAATGGCTAGAAAGATATTCAAACATCTTTAGAGGACCAATCACAAGATGTGTAAACAACTACGAAGCAGGAGCTTGGGAAGCCTTAGAAGCTATGAAGGAAGAAGTAAGCTATACACAATTTATTCGAATTATTGAAAGCTTACAAGCAGCTGTTGAAAAAATTCCAATTACCGATGCTTTTGACGAGTTAGACTCAGAAAGAGACTACTACCAAGAAAAACGTAAAGAATCAAACGAAAGATTGATAAAAAGAAAAGGTATGATTGGAAAAGCCATCCGGATTTGCTCCTATGGTATGTATGTTTGTTGGATACTTAATTATTCCATTAGTATTTATAGGATTAACGAGTATGTCTACATCATTCCAATCTATGACAGCAACGACAAAATAAGTAAGGAGGAGAACTTCTATGGAAAATGCATCAAAGGCTTTGATTATGGCAGGAAGTATCTTGATTGCTTTGTTGATAATTGGTGCCTTGCTACTTATGTTTAACAATTTATCTAGTTATCAAAATGTAGGCGAGCAAGATACCAAAGAAGCCCAAGTAATTGAGTTTAATAACCAGTTTGAAACGTATAATAGAAAAAACGTTAGAGGTAGTGAGTTGTATTCTTTGCTAAATCGTGTGGTTGATTATAATAGAAGACAGTCTGTGGCAGGAAATGGCAATACTGACCAAGGACAGTATTTGGCTTACAAGAATATGACGATAAAGGTAGACTTAGGTAATGATTTAAA
>CANRXN010000001.1 GCA_947643945.1 uncultured Clostridium sp. | reverse complement strand
AAAATTTTTTTAATTTTTTTCAAAAAATGCTTGACTTTTTATAGTTGGTCTTTCTACTCCCACTAATTTAGCTTTGTTGCAACATTATTATACTATGATTTTATGTAATTTTCAAGTTGTTTTAATTGATTTTATGTTAAAAAGTTATTTTTGCTAAAACAACTTTGGCTTCAATTCCAAATAAATCGGTTTTTCATCTTTTAGCATCGCCATCATACCGATGTCCTGGGTACACAATCGTTTCATCTGGTAAAACCATAATCTTTTCTTCAATCGACTTCATAATATCTACTCTACTAGAAGTAGGTAAATCTGTTCTTCCCCATGTTCCTCTAAAAATTGTATCACCAGAAAATAAACACTTTTCCTCTTCACAATAAAGACTGGTGCTTCCCTTTGTATGTCCTGGTGTATGAAGTACTTTAAACTGTAAATTCCCCAAATGGATTAAATCTTGGTCATCAATTCTAGAGTCAGCCTCTAATTCAATTTCTCCTACACCAATATAAGGAGACAAATTAATTTCTGGATTATTTAGTCCTTGACTATCTTCTCTATGAATTAATATTTTTCCTCCTAAGCGATTTTTTAGTTCGGTTACTCCTAATATATGGTCACCATGGCAATGTGTTAAATAAATATATTTTAAGTTTCCTTCCATAATACGAATTAACTCTTCTATTTTTTCTACTTCTCCTGCTGGATCAATTACCATCGTCTCTTTTGATTCTTCGTCTACTACAATATAACAGTTAGTGGGATCTCCCATCCAAGTATCAATCTTTAGTTCTTTTAATTTCATTTTCTAGTTCTCCTTTTGCAGGGATTTAGGGGACGTTCCTTAAAATCCCGTCTCTCTATCCTCGTTTATAATCCTAATTGGTCTGAAATTTCTCTCATAGAATCTAATGCTATTTCTGCAAATTCTTCCATTTCCATTCCTAATTTTTCAATGGATAACATAGCTTCTCTATTAGCTCCTGCAGCAAATCTTCTTTCTGGTATTCTTTTTAAGACAGATTTGGTTTTGACACTTGCTATTTTTTTGTCTGGATAGCATAAAGCAATGGCATTGCAAAATCCACTCATTGGGTCTGCCGCATAGACTGCTTTTTGCAAGGTTGTTTTTGGCTTTACGCCTGATGCTGGGTTGTGAGCACAGATAGCATCAAATAAAGTAGTATCTTCAATCCCTTCTTTTTTTAGGATTTCTACTGCTGTTTTCCCATGTACTTCTGGATGTTCTTGCCAATTGCATTGTTCTTCGTCTAGGTCATGCAATAATCCTACAATCCCCCAGTATTCTTCTTTTTCTGGTTCTAGTTTTTTGGCTAATCCTTTCATAATGGCTTCTACTGCTAATGAGTGTTTTAGGTATTTTTCACCTTTCATATATTTTTGTAAAATTTCATATGCTTCGTTTCTGTTCATTTTTATATTTTCCTCCTAATTTTATTAAAACATTTCGTAGATATATATTAAAGATATCTGGAACAAAAAAGAACCGCCCCAAATTGTCTCTATTTCTTTCTTTTTACTTCATAGACACTGTCTACTTTTCTAATTGCTTTTTGTACTTTGTTTAGTTCATCTAAATTCTCGATTTCTAAGGTTATATCGATAATGGCTATTCGCTCTTTGGTTGTTTTGGTGTTGACTCCTAAGATTTTGGCTTTGGTGGTTCCTATTTCTTTTAAGATGTCCATTAGTAAACCACTTCTGTCATTTGAAAATACTTCGATGTCTACTTGGTAAGAAGTTTCATGCTCGTTGTACCATTCTACATCTATCATTCTGTTTTCTTCTGTAAATAAGTCACCTATATTGACACAATCTTTTCGATGGACAGATACGCCTCTTCCTTTTGTGATGTATCCTACGATTTCGTCGCCTGGTAATGGGTTACAACATTTGGATAGTTTGACTAAGCAATTGTCAATTCCTTTTACGATTACTCCTGTGCTAGATGGTTTTGGCTTTTTTGCTTTTGCTTTGGCTAATTCTTCAATTTTTGCTTCGATGTTTTCTTCTTCATGTTCTTTACGGTATTCTTGTAACATTCTAGCAATAACTTTAACAGAAGAGTTGGCACCAAATCCAACGGCTGCATACATTTCGTCTAAGGTTTTATATTTGTATTTTTCTAGCATTGGCTCCATATATTCTGGTTTAAATAAGTCACTATGGGTAAAGCCTATTCTTTTTAATTCTTTTTCGATTAAGTCTTTTCCTCTTTCAATATTTTCTGCTTTTTGTGCTTTTTTAAACCAACTTAAAATTTTGTTTTTAGCACTGGTGCTTTTTACAAATTTTAGCCAGTCCCTACTTGGTCCTTTAGAGGTATCGGCTGTTATAATTTCTACAATGTCCCCACTTTTTAGCGGAGTTATAATTGGCATCATTTTGCTGTTGATTTTGCAACCTGTCATATGATGTCCTATTTCGGCATGTATCATGTAGGCAAAGTCGATTGGTGTAGCGTCTCTTGGTAGTACTTTGATTTCTCCTTTTGGAGTAAAAACATAAACTTCGTCTTCGAATAACTCTGTTTTTAGGGTATTTAAGAATTCTTGTGGGTCTTGCATTTCTTTTTGCCATTCTAAGGTTTCACGAAGCCATGCTAATTTGTCTTCTTCTACTTTAACCGATGTTTTTTTGCCAAAATAGTTTGCTTCTTTGTAAGCCCAATGGGCAGCAATACCAAATTCTGCGATACGATGCATATCCCAGGTTCTGATTTGTACTTCAAATGGTGTTCCTTTATCGCCTAAAAGTGTGGTATGAATGGATTGGTACATGTTTGGCTTGGGAACTGCTATATAGTCTTTAAATCTTCCGTGGCATTGGGTTATACATTTCGTGAACCACACCTAAAGCGGAATAACAATCTTTGATAGAATGGACTAAGATACGCAAGGCAAATAGGTCATAGATTTGGTCTAGGTTTTTGTTGTCTCTTTTCATTTTTCGATAAATGCTATATAGGTGTTTTGCTCTTCCTGTAACTTCTGCTTCTATTTTTTGTTTTTTTAGTTGCAAGCGAATGTCGTCCATTATTTTTTCGATAAATTGTAGTCTTTCTTCTCTTTTTTTGTTGATGCCTTCTACTAAGTCGTGATATTCTTCTGGGTTTAGGTATTTAAAGCCTAAGTCTTCTAGTTCCCATTTGATGGAATATAGTCCTAAGCGGTTGGCAAGTGGTGCATATAGTTCCATGGTTTCTTTGGCGTTAGCACTTTGCCTGTCTCTTTTTAAGTATTTCAAGGTTCTCATGTTGTGAAGTCGATCGGCTAGTTTGATTAGGATAACGCGGATGTCTTTTCCCATGGCTAAGAACATTTTTCGGTAGTCTTCTACTTGTTGTTCTTCGATAGAGGCAAATTGCACAGAGCCTAGCTTGGTTACACCTTCTACCATTTCTGCAATTTCTACCCCAAATTCTTTTCTAATGTCAGCATCTGTTACTTCGGTATCTTCTACGACATCGTGTAGTAAGGCTGCTGCTATGGTGCTATCGTCTAAACCGAATGTCTGCTAAAATATAGGCAACGTTAAGTGGGTGAATGATGTAGGGTTCTCCGTGAACGTCTACATTGGTCACCATGGTTTTTGATTGCATAATTATATGCTTTTGTGATTAGTTTTACGTCTATTTTTCTGGTATGTTCTTTTCTTTTATTGATTACGTTTTGTATGGTTATTTCTTTTTCTTCTTGCAATTTTTTCACCTCTTTGTTTTCTATAAAGACCTCATGATATCCTTCATATTAATTTGCAAACTATCGACTCCGGTTAAAGCTGTTAATTTCTAGCACACCTACCACATCAACCTTATCGCCAATTCGGTATTCTTCTGCTAAATGTCCTAGGTTAAAGCCGATGCTACTAATGATGGTGTTATTGTCTTTTAAGGTTAGTTTTAGATGTTTTCCTTCTGTTAAAGCTCGAATAGAATCTATTTTTAAATTTTTAAAAACAAATACTGGCATTCGGTTTCCTTCGCCAAACGGTTCTAGCTGTTTTAGGCTTTCTACCATTTCTTTGTTAATATCTTTTATATCAATTTTGCTGTCAACTTGGATAACCGGTGTTATTTGATCAATCTGTGCTTCTTTTGCAACTTTTTCAAAATCTTCTCTAAACTGATTGAATTTTTCTCTTTTTACGGTAATTCCAACTGCCATGCTATGTCCACCAAATTTTTCGATGGTACTACTGCATTGATTTAAAGCTTCATGTAGGTCAAACCCGAGGTACACTTCTTCCGGGAGCCTTTACCAATGCCGTCTTCTTCAAAGCTTAATAAAATGCTTGGTTTAAAATACATTTCGGTTATTTTGGAAGATACAATTCCAATCACTCCATGATGCCAGTTTTCGCCTCCTACGATTATGGCATTTTTGTTTTGTAATTGTTCTTCTTCAATTTGCTTGATAGCATTTTCAAAAATATTTTTTTCGGTTTCTTGTCTTACTCGGTTATGTTCATTTAGCCTTTGGGTTAGGTTTGTTGCTTCATTATAATTTTTAGATAGTAATAATTCTAGTGCTTCTTCTGCTTTTCCCATTCTTCCACAGGCATTGATTCTAGGAGCAATGCCAAAAGAAATACTGTTTGAATCTATTTTGCTGTAGCCAGAAGAACGAATGATGGATTGTAATCCTATATTTCTTGTTTGGCGAATTAGCATTAAACCAAGTTTGGCTATCACTCTATTTTCATTGACTAATGGTACAATGTCTGAAATAGTCCCCACACATACGATGTCTAAGTATTTTAAATATTCTTCTTCTTTTAACCCTAACTTAATACCAATTGCTTGAATTAATTTAAAAACAACACCTACCCCTGCTAATTCTCGAAATGGATAGCTACTGTCTTTTCGCTTGTTGTCGATAACTGCTAAAGCTTCTGGCAGTTTTGCTCCTGGCTCATGATGGTCTGTTACAATGGTTTCAATTCCTAAAGAGTTGGCATAGCTAATCTCTTCTATGGCTGATATCCCACAGTCAACGGTTATCATTAATTGGGTTTTCTTATCTACAATTTTCCCAATTGCTTCTTTGTTTAATCCATATCCTTCGTCTAAACGATTGGGAATATAGCTGTCTACTTCTAGCCCCCTGTCTTGTAAAAAGCTCTTTAATACGGTTATGCTGGTTATTCCGTCTACATCATAGTCACCATAGATGGTAACGTTTTCTTGTTTTTCGATGGCGGTTATGATTCTTTTTACGGCTTTTTCCATGTCTTTTATTAAAAAGGGATCATGGAAGTCGTTTCTGGTTGGCTCTAAGAATAGTCGTATTTCTTCTTTTTGGGTGATTCCTCTGTTGGCTAGTATGGTGGCTAATAATTTATTGATTTGATATTTTTCTTGTAACTTTTTTATTTTTTCTTCGTCTGTTTCATAGATTTGCCATTTTTTGTTCATTTTCCTCTCCTATTTTTTTATTTTTTCTTATTTTATACTATTTTGTTGTTTTTTGAAACCCTTTTGAAGAAATTTTACGAAAAAATGTGCAATTGGGGATGCCCTTAGCTGTGTGAACACTAAGCGAACCTACAGATAAGTAATACCTTTAGGTTCGGTTCTTTTTTCGCATTCATGGTTTTGGGAGGTGATATTTTGGTAACAAATTCAAAAACTTTGTCAAATTCACTTGAATTTCTTTGCTTTTTAGTATAAGATAGAAAAGAAAGTAATGAAAGAGATTACATAGGAGGAAAAAATGCCAAGAAAAACAAATGAAAACAAAACAGAGAAAATAGAAAAAAAGCCAAACACAGCAAAAAAAGTAACAAAAAAGACAGCAACTGCTAGCAAAACATCTACTAAGGCTAAGAAAAACACCACCAAGAAAACGGAAGCAAGAAAAGCAACCACTAAAAAAGCATCACCAGCGACGAAAAAAACGGCTGTCAAAAAGTCAACTACCAAAAAGACTACTACAACCTCTAAAAAAACTACCGCAAAAAAGACTACTACAACAAGAAAAAAAACTACTACCTCTAAAACCAAAAAAGTAGAAATCGTAGAATACTATGACCTACCTTATCGCTACAACCAGACCATTGTAAAAGTATTGGCACAAACTCCTACCAACTTATTTATCTATTGGGACATCTCTGATAAGGACAGAAAAAACTTCCAAAAACAATATGGAGACAATTTTTTTGAAACCACAAGACCTATTTTAATTGTTCATAATGACACCTTAGGTTACAGCTTTGAAGTAGAAATTAATGATTTTGCTAACAGCTGGTACCTACATGTTGTTGATAGTAAATGTGATTATCGAATTGAATTAGGAAGACGCCCTATCAAAAAAACTGAAAAGCTAAATACCGATTACATTTACGTTACCACTTCAAATGAGATTGAATCACCAAATGACCGCATTCTTTTTGATAAAAATCAAAAAATGGTTTATTTTCGAAATGTCAAAACCGGAATGCAAACCGCAAAAGATATATCCTCTGTTTGCTTTCTTCGAAACATGGGAAAACTATACAATATTTATGATTTATATAAAGCAATCTATCAAAACGAAAACGTGGAAGAACTTTTCTATTTATCCAATCCATCTTCTGGAAATCCTTCCTCTAGTAGTTTTTCGTCAAGATTTAAATAAAAAATGAAATTTAAAAAGTGGGCTTGATTGACTACCCTTTCAAAGCTCACATTTTTGTTAACAAAGGAGAACCAAAAATGCAAGAAAAAAAAGGATATGTAAGTTTTGTGCTTCATGCCCATCTTCCCTTTATCCATCATCCAGAAAGTAACGACTACTTAGAAGAATCTTGGCTATATGAAGCAATTTCCGAAACTTATCTTCCCCTATTAACCAACTTCCAAAAACTAGTAGACGAAGGTGTTGATTTTAGAATTACTATGTCAATGACCCCCCCTCTACTTTCTATGCTAGATAATAAACTATTGCAAAAAAAATATATCAATTACCTAAAAAAATTAATTGAATTATCCAAAAAAGAAATTAAAAGAACTGCAGGTGACGAAAGATTAAATAAGCTTTCTTATTACTATTTGGATCGTTATTCTAATGATTTACATTTATTTAAAGAAGTTTATAACTGTAATTTAATTGAAGCTTTTAAACATTTTCAAGATATTGGTGTATTAGAAATTATTACTTGTGGTGCAACCCATGGCTATTTTCCTATTTTATATGTTAATGAAAAAACCGTTAAAGCGCAAATTGCCGTTGGTGTTCAAACCTATGAAAGATATTTTGGAAGAAAACCTCGTGGTATTTGGTTACCCGAATGTGGCTATGTGCCTGAAGCTGATAAGTATTTAAAAGAGTTTGGAATTGACTATATTATTACCGAATCACACGGTATTTTATATGCTAATCCAACGCCTATCTATGGTACTTTTGCTCCTATTGTATCTCCTGAAGGTGTGATTGCTTTTGGTCGCGATATCGAGTCTTCTAGGCAGGTGTGGAGTTCTATTAACGGGTATCCTCGGAGATTACAATTATCGAGAATTTTATCGTGATATTGGTTATGAAGCTGATTATGACTACATTAAGCCTTACATTGCTCATAATGGTGTAAGGGTTCATACTGGAATTAAATATCACAGAATTACCGGTGATACCGATTTTAAAGATTATTATAATCCTAGGTGGGCCATGGATTCTGCTGAAAAACAAGCTGGTCATTTCTTAGACAGCAGAACCTCACAAATTGCTAATCTTTCACAATATATGGAAGAAACCCCTCCTATTATTCTATGTCCTTATGATGCCGAACTTTATGGGCATTGGTGGTATGAAGGTCCTTATTGGCTATATATTTTGTTTAAGAAAATTTACTATGACGATTGCAATTTCAAACTTATCACCCCTAGTGAATATATTAACAAGTATCCAAGCATGCAAGTTGCCTCTCCTTGTCGCTCAAGCTGGGGTGCTAATGGCTATAGCGAAGTATGGCTTAATCCAACCAATGATTATGCTCATAGACACTTACATGTAGCTGGTGATAGAATGTGTGAATTAGCTTGGGAATATCCAAATAGCAAAGGTTTAAAGAAAAAAGCATTAAATCAATGTGCTAGGGAATTGCTTCTTGCGCAAAGTAGTGATTGGCTATTTATTATTACAAATGGCACGATGGTAGACTATGCAAAAAAAAGAATTAAAGAGCATATTGGTCGTTTTACTAAATTGTATTATCAAATTAAAGAAGATAAAATAGACGAAGATTTCTTAAAAGATATCGCTAAAAAGGATTGCATTTTCCCTGATATCGATTATAGGATTTATCGTTAGAAGAAAATGTGCAATTGGGGACGGTTCTTTTTTCACATTATGCAATGTGAAAAAAGTACCGTCCCCAATTGCACATTTTATCCACTTTAGCATACTATAATGTATAACTTTTGAAATTTAGTAGATACTAAGTATGTTAGAGAGGAGATTTTTTATGAAGTCATTATGTATCAAGACAAATAATTCATGTTTAATTAATTATCTACTAAATGAATTCAAAAATATTGACTTGAAAAATATTTGTTTTACAGAAAATGAATTCAAATTTTATAAAAATGTTATTATTCATTATTCTGGTAATAATGAGGCTCTTTTCCTCTCAAAAGTTTCTTCTATTCTCTCATTTTTAGTGATTGACGAGTTGGAAGAAGATTTGTTAAAACGTTTAATCTTACAAAATTATTTTTATTTTGATAGTAAGGAAAGAAACCAAATTTTAGCCCTTTGTTTTGATAATATGGCTGACGATTTTTCGAAGCTTTTTGATAAAAAATTTCATTTGCTTTATGATTGCTTTTACCATTTTTTGCTAGAGAATAAGTCTATTGTGCTAAATGGTTTTGTTAATTTTAGGCTAAAGGATTATTTTTCCTTTTTAGACGATGTCGTAAATGAGGCAGTAAATCATTATGTGATAGAAAAAGAATACTTAGAGTTTATTTCCTTATTGAAATTATATATTAATTCACAAGATTATGGCTGTGATATGGTGCATATTGTTTTTAGCAATCATGAATCTATTTTACTTGACAAAAATAAAAACTTGATTGTCGTGCAAGACGATATTTTTAAAGCTAAGTATTTAAGTGATATTACTTTTTCTTCTAATGATTATATTTTGAATTCTTTGCTTACTTTGCTACCAAAAAACATTTACGTTCATTTGGTGGATAATTATATTGACGAGTTTATTAATACCTTACAATTAGTATTTGAAAAAAGAATTCATTTATGCACCGATTGCAATATTTGTAATCTTTATAAAAAAACAAAAATTCCACATACAGAGCATTCGTAAATTGATTTTTCTGTTTGTGGAATTTTAGATTTTATTTTATTTTATTTTAAAGCATTCATAACTTCTTCGAATCCTGGTAATATAGCAAAATAGAATTTTTCTTCGTCTGCTATTTTCCATTTTCCGTCTTCTTTTTTTAGTTCAATGGTTGCATTTGCTGTTTTGGTTCCAATTTCTTCATTTTTTAATTCTTCGATTAGGTCATTTACGACTGTTTCTTGGTTTGTTCCTCCTGTTAAGGCTGATTTAAATGCTTTTTGCATAACATTTCCCATGATGGTTTTGAAGTCTTTGTTTGTAACTTCTAATTCAACAGTTGCAATTTCTCCTTCTACTTCTTCTTTTTCGTTTAGTACTTTCCATTCTAATTTTTCAGTCATTAGCTTTCCTGCTTCTGTACTTGACTTTTCTTCTTGTGTAAATCCTGATAACATTTCGGTTGCAAATGCTCCTGCTTTTATATTTTTTAATTCTTTTTCTACTGCTGTTTTTGGTGTATCTTTTCCAAGTAATATAACACCTGCAACAATTGCAATGATTGCTACTACTGCTATAACAATTCCTATTATGATAGCATTATTGTTAGCCTTTTTAGTACTGGTTTTTGTTACTTTTGCTTCTTTTTTAGGTTCTTGTTTTTTGTTCTCCTCTTTTTTTGTTTCTTCCTTTTTTGGTGTTTCTTTTATTTTTGCTACTTCTTTGTTAGCTTCTACCTTTTTTTCTTCTTTCTTTTCTTCCATTTCTACTTTCATTCCTTCCTTTTCTTTTCTATTTAGGATTATATCTTAATAAAGTTTTTTTTGCAACATTTTTAGACAAATTTATTTTAATTTCTTTTCTCTCCTTTTTGATATTTTTATTATAACAATCTAAAAAAAGTATTGCAACTGTTACAATACTTTTTTAGATTATTACATTGCACCATTAATGCCGTCCGTGCTACGATATCTTTCATGTTTTCGATTAAGTCGTCAATTTCTTTTGGTGTTACAATTAAATTGTAATCCTTGGGAAGTAAAGCTTCCTTGATTTCTTCGTAATTATCCTCTTCTTTCATTTGATTTAAATAATCATTGGATTTTGCTTCATCTTGCAATTTTTCAATTAATAAATCCAAACAATCATTTACTAACACAGCTGTTTCTACTACGGTTGGTATGCCAATTGCTACAACAGGGATGCCTAACGTTTTTTGACTAATTTCACTTCTGGTGTTACCGGACTCCTGCTCCTGGTACAATTCCTGTGTCTGATAGTTGAACGGTACTACTAATTCTTTCGATGCTACGCGATGCTAATGCATCAATTACAATTACTAGTTTTGGTTTTGTATTTTCTACAATTCCTTTTAAGATTTCGACGGTTTCAATTCCAGTGGTTCCAAGTACTCCTGGCGATATAGCACTTACCATTCTAGTTCCTTCTTCTACATATTGTGGTAAATAGTTTATGATGTGTCTGGTTACTTCAATTTCATTAATTACTTTTGGTCCTAATGCATCTGGTGTTACATAGATGTTTCCAAGTCCTACTACTAAAATTTCGCCTTGGTTATCGATATGATTTCCAATGATTTGTTTTAGTTCATTGGTTAAAATTTCTGCTCCTTTTGTGATTTCTTCTTCTGTTGCAATTTTTAGTTTTTTGATGTCAATGGTAATGTAGTTGCCAATTGGTTTTCCTATGGCTTTGGCACCATTTTCGTTGGTTATTTTTACTCTTTCTACTTTTATGTTTTCATTGATTTCTTCTTGGTTTGCTTCTATTCCATCAATTTGCTCTAGTTTGTTTGCTTTTTGATAGATTTCTCTTCTTTCGCTTGCTAGGTCTGTTCTAAAGTTAAACATGGTTTTCCTCCTTTTAGACTTTTTATATTGTTAGTATTTACCGTTTCAGAAGTTTTTATCATGTTTTTTAAGCTTTTTTTAACGAGTTAACCCGATTACCTTAAAGGCAATCGGGTTCTTCTTTTATTTTTATTCTATTCTGGTTTTAAACTTTCTTCCAGAACCAATCTAAACTATTATCAATACTTTTCTTTCCTTCTGCCTTTGCTTCTATATCATCTACCCATAAATAAGAAAAGAATGTAATTAAAACAAACACAAAGTCAATTGCAATACATCTAGATAAAGTCGTTAGCATGTATCTAAATTCTTCTGCTAATGTTGCAATTTGTGCTACATGTACTATCAATATAATTAAATAAGCAAATAACATAATAGCACCTATATAGCTTTTCTTAATTTCTTGTGCTAAAAATATCAATAATATTGTAGCTGCTAGCATCAATATTAAAGTTAGTGGATTGGATATATCAAAAATAAACATCTTATGTTCCTCCGCTTTCTTTTGTATTTCTAAGTATATGTTATCAGTATTTTGCTTTTTTAGAAATCTTTTTTCATGACATTTTGATTACAATTTCATGACATTATTTTAATTTTTCTTCTATTAAATCAGCTAAGTCTCTTGCTTTTTTGGTAATGTAGTCTTGGTCTTCTCCTTCAATCATTACTCTTACTAGTGGTTCTGTACCAGATGGTCTAATTAAAACTCTTCCATTTCCTGCAAATTCTTCTTCTAATTTTTGAATTGCCATTCGAATGGTTTGATCCTTTTCATAATCATGCTTTTTGCTACTGTTTACTTTAGCATTTATTAACACTTGTGGATATGTTCTTACCATATCACCTAATGTAGAAGCTTTTTGTTTGCTTTCTAGCATAGCTTTGATTAACATCAAAGAAGTTAAAATGCCATCTCCTGTTGGATTGTAGTCTAACAAAATAACATGACCGAGATTGCTCTCCTCCTAAATTATAACCTTCTTTTAGCATTTCTTCTAAAACATAACGGTCTCCTACTTTGGTTTGCTTTAGGGTTAAGTTGTTTTCTTTGGCATATTTGTTTAGTCCTAAGTTGCTCATTACGGTTGCAACTATTGTGTCTTTATTTAGTTTTCCTTTTTTTGTTAAATTGCTTGCAATGATGGCAAGTAATTTATCTCCATCTATTTCATTTCCCTTTTCGTCTATGGCAAGACATCTATCGCCATCTCCATCATAGGCAATTCCTAAACTTAATTTGTTATCTAGTACAAATTTTTTAAGACCTTGTAAATGAGTAGAACCACAGTTTTCATTAATGTTAATTCCATCTGGTTTGTTGTTTATGATTTTATAAGGAATTCCTAGTTTTTCAAAAACTTTTTCAGCAACGGCTGAAGTAGCACCATTTGCTGTATCTAACCCTACCATAAAGTCTTGTGGTTTATTTTCTTTTATTACATCTTCAAAATTTTCTTTAAAAAATGATACATATTCTTCCTCTAAATCAAAACAATAACTAACGGTTCCTATTTTATCATTTTGGGCTGTTAGTTCCTCTAATTTAGGTGAATCCATTAGTTCTTCGATTTCTTCTTCTAAAGAATCTGGTATTTTGGTTCCTTTATTACTAAAATATTTTATCCCATTAAATTCATAAGAGTTATGGGAAGCTGAAATTACTACACTAGCATCTGCCTTTAGTTTTCTTGTTAAGTACGCTACTGCTGGGGTTGGAAGCACACCTAATAATTTTACATTCGCACCATAACTTAAAAAACCTGCTACCATGGCACTTTCTATTAGATTTCCAGAAATACGGGTATCTCTTCCTATTAAAATGGTAGGCACATGATCCAAATTTTTTGCTAATACATGGGCTCCTGCTTTTGCTACACGGTAAACTAAACTTGGTGTTAATTCGGTGTTTGCTATTCTTCTAATACCATCTGTTCCAAAATATTTTCTCATTATTTTTACTTCCCTTCTTTGGCAAGGTTGCCACTGGTTCCGGTTTTAAATAGCAACCCTAGCTTTTTTTCATTTTAAATATTATTTTTTCTTTTAGTGTTAGTTCTATTTTATTCGGTTCTTCTATTTCTATTCTTTTGTTTTTTAGTAATAATTTAGGGTTTGTGGTTGTTAGTTCTTCTAGTTTTTCTTCTCCTATTATTTGTTTTAGTTTTTCTAATATTTGTGGTATCCTAGGATAAATGGTATTTGCTCTATGTACGTCACTTCCTAAAAAGTGTACCATATTATTTTGTAATAATTTTTTTACTATGATTTGTGCCTTTTTTCCATAATAACCAATGATGCTTGCATAATTACATTGCATTAATACACCTTTTTCGATTAACTCACCTATTATTTCTGGCTCTTCTTGTATAAAGGTATATCTTTCTGGATGGGCTAATACAGGGACTAGCTTGTTTTGCATCATTTCATAGATTACATTGTATAAATTCATGGGTTCTATGTTTAATGGCATTTCGAAAAGTATGTAACTGGTATCATTTATGGTGGATGCTTTTTGTTCTTCTAGCAAAGCTACGATATTGTCAGTTAGATAAATTTCATTTCCTAAATATAATTCCATTTTTATGTTTTCTTCTTGCAATTTTTCGTAAATTACATTTATCCATACTTCTCTTTCTGGAACAGCAGTTTCGTAATAACCTTCCATGTAATGAGAGGTTGAAATGATTGCTTCAAAGCCCACTTTCTGGGCTTCTTTTACTAATTGAATTGTTTCTTCTATGCTTCTTGCTCCATCGTCTATGTTAGGTAACATGTGTGTATGAAGGTCAATCATTTTCTTCTCCTTTTTTTTGCTTTTTGGCATTTTCTTTTTCTAAATATTCGTTCATTTGTTTTAAGATGTCATTGGTTCTTTTTTCAGTTGGACTTTCTTCTTGTTTTTCTTGCTTTTTATTGATTGGTCTTTCTTCTACTGGTTCTGTGTCTTTCAGAATTTTTACCGTTTCTTGTTTTGGGGTTGTTTTAGTTGGTTTTTTTTCTTTTTTTGTTGGCATTTCTTTAGTTTTTGTTACTTTCTTAGTTTGAGATTTGGTTGTTTTCTTTTCTGGCTCTTTTGGTAGTTCTTTTGGTTCTTCTGTTGGTTCTTGTATAATTGTTTTTCTCACAATGGCAGGCGTTTGCTTGGTAGGTTCTAACCTTTGGCTTTCCCCATAATAGTAATATTGTTTTTCATATTTTTTACCAGAGATTGGCATTTTATTAACAACTACACCTGTTAGTTTTCCCCCTACATTTTGTATGTTTTTTATAACTCTTTCTAACGCATCTTTTTTTGTTACTTTGTGGGCTGTTACAATAAGAGTAGAATCTACAATCCTAGATAAAATAACAGCATCTGTTACCAAATCACAAGGGGTTCCATCAATAATTACAATGTCAAATGCTTGCTTTAGTTTTTCTAGTAACTTTATCATTTTAGGAGAAACTAAAAGCTCGGATGGATTTGGTGGGATACTTCCTGCTGGCATTAAAAATAGGTTTGGTACTTCTGTTTTTTGAATGCATTCTATTACTTCTTCTCCACTGTTTTCTTTCCCTTTTATTCCTACTTGTGATAAGTAATTTGATAACCCTGGGGTTGGTGGTGTTCCAAAAATCCCATATTGTCTTCCTTTTCTCATGTCGGCATCTACTAATACTACTTTTTTCCCAGTTTGTGCAAAGGTAACACTTAAGTTAGAAGAAATCCAGCTTTTTCCCTCTCCTGGAAGGGTTGATGTTATTAGTAGTGTTTGCGTTTTTTTGTCTGTATTAATGAATTGTATGTTGGTTCTTAGGGTTCTAAATATTTCCGAAATAGGAGATTTGGGATCTCCATGTGCAATTACTTCTTTTTTCATTATCTTCTGTGTTTCCTTTCGTTTTCTATTTTTTCTATCATTGGTATAGAGGCTAAGACGGGTACGTCAAAGTTTTTTTCAAGGTCTTCTACTGATTTTATGGTTGTATCAAACAGATTAGCCATTATTGCATAAATTGCTGCCACCATTAAACCAATTCCTGCAAAAAAAATACTACTTTTGGTATAATTAATATTAGATGGTCTATCTGCTATTTCTGCCTCGTCTACAATTTGAACATTATTTATGTTATAAATTTCTTTTACCTTTTCTGTAAAAACTTTTGCAATTTCGTTAGCAATTTTAGTAGCAACTACCGGATTTTCGTCTTCTACTATAATTTCAATTAATTCTGTATTTTTTACAGCACTAACTTTTACATGTTTTCTTAAAGTGTCTTCATCTATTTGTATTCCTAAATTTGAAATAACTTCTCTTACTATATTTTTACTTTTTACTAGTTCGCTATAGGTTGATACTAATTTTGAGTTAATGGTAATATCTGTTGCTGTTATCGTGGTATTAACTTTTGTTTCTGCATCTTCGGATGATGCTAGTACTAACGTGGTAGAAGAGCTATACATTGGAGTTGTAAATTGTGAAGTATATACAATTCCACCTATAATAAATAACAAAATAATTAGTATAATTTGTATTTTTTTACTCCAAAATATATTAAACATTTCTTTTAAGTCTATTTCTTCCATCTCTTTAGTTTTCCTTTCCATTTTTCATTTGTTTTATTCATTATATAGTATATACTTAACTTTAATTTTTTGCAAGATTTATCAAGTTTTTTTTACTTTTTCTTTCCTATTTTTTTAAAAAGACCTTTGTAATACCTAAATTCTTCTGTTTTATGGAATAGTAATAAATGAATAAGATTAGGTATCATTATTACTAAAATTACATTTATTACAATTTGTAAAATAGTATTGTCCACTTGTATCCATGAAGTAGCTATATATGTAATTATTATAGACAACATTGTTCCTACTAGATAAGGAATATAATCCATTACATATTGTTTACTACTTCTTTCAAATAATGGTTTATAGACATACTTTGGATAGCTATAGAAAAATAATACAAATGTACTAATTACCGTTCCCATAAAAACACCCATCAATCCAAATAACTTTACAAGAATAATAGAGGCTATTATATTAATTAAAGATTCCCATAATGGTACAAATCTATCTTCATAAAAAATTCCTGCTGCTTCTTTAAAGGTATTGGCTGTTTTTCTAATTCCCTGCAAATAAAAGTTAATAACAAGCATGATTAAAACACCAAAAGCTAGTATATATTCTTTTCCAATCCATACAGCCACAAAAGGCTCTATCACGCAAAGTAAACCCGTTGAAGCTAAAGCATAAATCCATGAATTGAAAAACAGAATCTTCTTATAAACTTGATAGGATTTCCTTTTATCATTTTCCACTAATAAATTTCCAACACTAGCAGTAATGGATGTAAATACTTGTGAAAATAGATTATTTAGTGACTGTATAATTAGATTATAATTAGAATATAAACCAACTGTTACTACACCTAAAAAGCTAGAAATAATAATATTGTCTGTTCCTAGCACAATAAAAGTTCCTATTTTATGGTATATAAGCCCTCTTACTTTTGTAAATATACTTTTTCTTACTTTCGTATCTAATGGTTTTACTTGCTTATCCTTAATATAAGCATACATGTGATTTGCAATTAATGTAATTGCTATATTTTCTAAAATTCGACATATAATTTTTATCCACAAATATAAAATATAATTTTGGGTTGATACTAATAATATTAGTTGTATCACATTCATTATAATTAAATAACCTATATGTACAAGGTTAATAACATATGTTTTTTGATTTGCATATAAAATGGAACGTTTGTAAGTTAATAAATGAGAAGCTACAATATCCATTAAAAATAGTAAATAAATATAAATAATGTTCTCTGGTATAGTTACTTTTCCTACAATAACCGGTAGAAAAGGAATGACAAATAGACCTATCACAGCTATGATAAATCCAATTACTCTATATCCTATTTTGTAAAATAGCATTAACGATTTAATCTCTTCATTGTTTTCTTCTGCTATTGGTTTGTATAAATGATAAATAATAGCAGAACCAAGCCCTAGTTCTATAATTCCAAGCATAGAAAGGATATTGGTAAATAGTCCATTAATTCCTAAATATTCCGTTCCTAGAGTTTGTATGAATACTCTTTGTGCTACAAATCCTATTATAATAGTAATTCCATTCATAATAGCTGCTACGATTACATTTTTTATTGAATTTGTTGAACGCATTTTATCTCCCCATTAATTGTTTCATTTTTTTCCCTGGCATGTAGATTCTTTTAATGTAATTCACTATTTTTCTTGTATTTCTTAAGTATATGTTTTTTATGATATACTTATGGTTTTCTTTTTTAGCTAATTTCAATAGCTCATTTAGTGTTATTTGTCCGGCATATTTGTTTTAGTTTTCTTAAAGTTACTATTTTTTTGATTTCTTTTTCTACTTCTTTTTCTTGCTTGTTTCGTATACCATAACTGCCAAATTCTATGATGCGATTTTTTAATCCTCGAAATGCACGAAATATTGCTACTTTTTTATATTTTTCTTTTTGGAGTATATCTTGGTATTCTTCTATTTCGTCTACTACTGCCAAGTGGCTTTTAGCAGTACTGTTTAGTTTTTTTAATAAACCTTCATAGGTTTGTTTGTTGGTAATACTATTTTCATTGGTTCGATAATGATAGAAATAGTCTGGTACTAAAATTATGGTATCAATACTTTTATAAAGTTTTAAATTCAGTAAATAGTCCTCTCCATAATTAATTGTATAATCTATATTTTCTAAATCTCTAAAATATTCTTTTTCAATTAATTGGTTCCATATAGAAGCAAAATCATAACTTCCAAATAGTTTTTCATATAATTCGTCATTAAAATCCTCTTTTTTTAGTGGCTGAATTTCGCCTCCACATTCTATTTTTTCATTTTGATCTTTATAATAATTTTGACAGCGAACCACTTGACAAGAATATTTTATTAGATATTGATACATCTTTTCAATCGTATTTTCTTCTATCCAGTCATCAGCATCTAAAAAATAAATATATTTAGAAGTTGCCTTTTGTATCCCCTCTATTCTTGTATAAAAAATGCCTCTATTGCTTCTATTTATTACTTGCATTCTTACATCTTTTTTTGCATATTCTTCTATTATGTCATGACTTTTATCTGTTGAACCATCTATAATAATTAGTATTTCTAAGTTTTTATAAGTTTGATTGATAACACTTTCTATACACTTTCTTATATATTTTTCACAATTATAAACTGGTATTACTATTGTTATTTTCTCCATTGTTTTATGGTCCCTTTCTATTAATACGGCATTGGTTCTGTATCAAAATAAGTTTGATAACTATAATATTCGTTTTCAGCGGCAAAAATTGTCAAGAACAAACAGGAAGATACTAGTAATATAATTACTAAAAACATATAACCCTTTTTTTCTTTCGGTGTATATTTTACAGCAAATAAAGCCGGCATTATGGTTGTTATAAATTGATACAAATAAAGTGCAATTCGATTGATTGTCCAGTTATTGATAGCAAATATACTTATAGCTATTCCAACTATTAATAATGGTATTCTTTTATAAGCTTCTTCATTGGTTTCTTTTATCTCTTCTTTTTTAGAAATTAGAATAGCTACAATCGCAATATAAATCAAGGCATATCCGTGCTACACCAATGGTTTCTTTTATCATAGAAGAGTAAGTTGTTGTATTAATAAAATATGTTTGGTATCTTTCTAATAACGAAATATGAGTTACTATATTTCCTACTACATTATAGGCAAATAAACCTATAACACCTATTAGTATAAATACTAATAAATTTTTGTAAGATGGTTTTATTTTTCTAGTTAATACCATTAATATCGCTACAATAATTGCTGTTGTATGAAAAGTTGATGCTAATAAAGTAGCTATTACGAATTTTATTTTCTTGTTTTTTATAAAACTTTCATAAGCATATATCATAATTAGCATCGCCATACTTTGTTTTAAAATGTTATTAGAAATTGCAAAAAATCCTAGTAGCATAAAACACATAAAAGCAACACTTGGTTTTTCAGTTGTCTTTCTCATATAAATAATCATACATGGATAAATAATGCAAGCAACCAACCAAAATAAAGCATAAGGAAAATCAGTCATACTTTTTAACATAAATCCTAAAACATAAAGACCAAACTGACTATTAGATTGTATAACGTCTTGGATATTGTCCACATTTACAAGCCAATTATTATAGGCAGTATAATAAGTATAATAATCAGATCCTACATTGCATCTTATTCCTGATATAATAATTAAAATAGCGATCATAATTATATCAATTGATTGTATTTTTTTTGTTTTCTTATCAAAAATAATATAGAGTGCAATACACGCTATTGAAAATGCTGTATATAGCATATCATATTTTATCATTTGTAAGCTCCTATCTAATTTATTTTTATATAGAATTCTTCTAATTCTTTTGCTATATCTTTTATATCATATTTTTGTTTTTTTACAAGTTCCACTTTATTTTCTCTCTTAACCTCTTTTTTGTCAAGTATTTTGTTTGCCCAATATCGTGGTGATTCTTTCAAGGAAATATATTCTACTAAATCTGTTACTTCTACTTCTTTTGTAATATGATCTGCCAAAAAGCATGGTAATCCTGTTGTTTGTGCTTCTAATACTGCTAATCCAAATCCTTCAAATAAAGAAGGAAATACAAAAACATCCATTGCTTGTAATAATTCTTGTACTTTTTCGCTATGTCCCACAAAAATAATTTGTTTTAAAATTCCTAATTCCTGTGCCTTTTGTTTAATCTTTTCTTTTAATTCCCCATCTCCTACTAGCAATAACTTAGTCTTGCTTTCTTGTTTTACTATTTCTTTAAAAACTTCTAATAAAAACATATGATTTTTAGCCGCTGATAAACGCCCTACATGTCCTATTACGAAATTTTCTTGTATCTGTAGCTCATTTCTTACTCTTTGTCTTACTGTGGTGTCGAACGAATAATTCTCCACACAGATTCCATTTTTAATAATTTTATATTGCTTATTTTTTATTATTTGCTTTGGAAACATCCACTGCGCTGCCTCTTTACTGCATGCAAACTGATAACTAGTAATATTAGCAATTTTATTTTTTAATATGCTTTGCACTATTTTCCTTTTCCTTATATTTGTACTAGCACTATGTGAATGCATTATTATGTTTTTAATATTATAGCTTTTTGCTAACTTAGCATCAAAATAAGATATGGCATAACTTGCATGAATATGTATTGTATTATATCTTCCTTGATTATCTGTTAGTAGCTTGCTCATTTGTTTCTTATAATTTTTATAATCCTTTATGAAAGGAACTCGATATATTTTTCCGCCTAATTGCTCAATTTCCTCTTCTAAATAGTTGTCCCCTACTCCATGTGTTAGGAAATCAAATTCAACTTTACTTCTATCAATATTTTTATAAATATTCATAATAAAATTTTCTATACCTCCACCATATACAAGGTTGGTCGGCATACACTGTAATATCCTAATTGGTTCGTTTTTCATTTACTTCCTTCCTTTTTTCTTTCAATATAATTTGTGTTATCTTTTTAGTTGCATTTTCTTCTATTACAACATATTCTTCTTTTAACTTCTTAACATGTTGTATTTGTTCTTCAAAATTCATATTTTTAATTACTTCTATTAATTGTTCTTGTGTCCTAATAACACCATTAAAAAATGTCTTTTCTAAATTTAAATACGTTCCTCTTTCCTCCATATATTTATCATAATCATAGCCAAAGCATAAAATTGGTCTTTCTAAAATAGTATAGTCCCAAACTACACTAGAATAATCACTAATTAAAATATCTGCTACTATTAATAAATCATTGATATAAGGGTATTCAAAAGCATTAATAATAAATGGATTATTTTTGGGTAAACCTAATAATTTTCCAACTAAATAATGAGCTGTTACCACTAATACATATTCATTTGATAATTCTTGTTCTAACTTTTGAAAATCAAATGGATTTTGAATAATATTATCAAAACTACTGTCTCTATAAAATTCTCGGTAAGTTGGTGCATATAAGATTACTTTCTTGTCTAATGGTATGTTTAATCTTTGCTTTAATTCTAGTACCTTTTCTTTTTTGATTTGATATAATTCGTCGTTCCTAGGTAATCCTGTTTCATAAAAATGTTTTTCTTCGGTTTGCCAAGCCTTGACTAATATATCTTTCTCCTTTTTTCCTCCTAATACTATCATATCAAACTTTTCTTGTTTCTTGGCTCGAAATGATTGATTTTTTTCTTTGATATCTGTTCCTATTTTTTTTATTCCT